>JACIXO010000079.1 GCA_014360385.1 Actinomycetota bacterium
ATAGTTTTCATTTCCTGCCAAACTACTACCTCCAACTCAAACTCCTGCCTGCAATTTACTTTACACTTACTGCCGGGGTTTTAAAATTTCTAATATCAATTATATCATAGTTATATCCTTCTTCTAATAATTGTATTAAAATTTGTTCCAAAACCTTACATTTTTCTAATGCATTTTCACTGCTACCAAATATTATTCTTTTATTATCCACAGTAACGAACACTATGTCTCCATAAATATCATTAGTAACCATGGCGTTTCTTATCTTTTCCTTAAGATGGTCCTCAAGCAACAAATATATATCCCCACAGCCCAAAACATTCTTCTTGGCAATCTTCTCACCGGGAGTTGGATGATAATTTACAACATTTCTTACCAGAAGAAGCTCTTTATACTTTCTAAGCTCGACTTCAGCTATCTCCTCCAAAACTACTCCCTCACTATCCAGAATATAGAACCTACCTTTACACTCAATTTTTATAAAAGATTTTCTTTCAATAATATTTATGAAGACTTTATCAGGGAAAACTTTATTCATCCGGACTTCTTTTAACCACACGAGATCTTTCAATAACTTCTCTTCTGTCTTCCTTTTATCTATCTCAAATATATTTTCTCCAACTATCTCACTGAGCTGGTTCAATATCTCCTCTTTTTCATAATGAACATTTCCTTCAACCACTATCTCTTTAACCTTAAAATAATTGCTGTTATAAAAATAATTCATACCTTTTATGCATGCACCCAAAAAACCTAGAAGCAGGAGTAACTTTATAACTCCCCAGATCCTCCTTAAGAATAGTTTTCTCCTCCTCTTAAGAATCTTTTCTTCCTGAGCTTTCACATCTTCAAACTCGAAAAATTTAATATTATTTCCACTAAAAGGTCGAAGTCTATTCCTGCTGCTTTAGCTGCTTTAGGCACAAGACTGGTTGAGGTCATACCAGGCATAGTATTTACCTCAAGGATATAAGGATTATTATTCTCATCAAGTATAAGGTCTACCCTTGAGATACCAAAACAATCCAGACTCTTATGTGCCCTAAGCGCCAGGCTTTTTATGTGTTCAGATAAACTGTCGTCCAGAGGAGCCGGGACGATATAATCTGTAGAACCCACAGTATATTTAGATGTATAATCGTAAAAACCGCTTTTTGGTCTTATCTCAATAACAGGAAGAGCAACTGGTTTGTCTCCAAGGATACTGACCGTTAATAATTTTCCAGAAATAAATCTTTCTATAAGAACTTTACTATCATAAGTAAAAGCAAGCCGTACACCTTTTTCAAGCTCACTATCATTATGAACAATACTTATTCCAATAGTAGAACCTTCTCTGCTTGGTTTAACCACTGCAGGGTAAGAAAGTTCCTTCTGGACTCTGACTTTCAACCAGTAAAAATCCACCTCATCTCCAGAACTCAAAGGTATATATTCGGGAGTGGGGATGTTTTCTCTTTCAAAAATTTTTTTTGAAATTATCTTATCCATAGCCATTGCACTGGACAGTACCCCTGAACCAGTGTAAGGGATTCCTAATAATTCTAATAACCCCTGAACAGTACCATCCTCACCATATTTTCCATGAAGCGCCAGGAAAGCCAGGTCTATTGACCTTAGTCTTTCGCAGAATTTATCCTTAAAATCGATAAATACAGCCCTGTAACCCAGTCTCAAAAGGGACTTGTAAATCTCCTCACCAGTCTTAAGTGAAATTTCTCTCTCTGAGGAAAGTCCCCCGGCAATCACACCTATATTTAGAAGATGCTTTTTAGTTCTTACTTCAAGATTTTTAAAATTATCTAATATCTCTCTCTCCTCCATATAGCTCTTTACATCAGAAACCAACCCTTTTTATTTCGTATTCCAGATTTAAGCCAGTTCGCTTGAATACCATTCCTATAACTATTTTAGACAAATCTATTATATCCCTGGCTGTAGCATTACCAAGGTTTTCTATGAAATTGGCATGTTTTGGAGACACTCTTGCCCCACCATAAAGAAAACCCTTAAGGCCGCATTCTTCAATCAACTCCCCCGCACTTCTAGAACAGGAGGAAGGATTCTTAAAAAAGCATCCTGCATTTCTTGTTCCTATAGGCTGGTTTTTACTTCTCTCATCAAGCTTCGTCCTAATTTTTTTTTGAACAACTTCGGACGATAGTTTTTCAGGCTCAAGCAACACATCTGTAACAACCAATAGGTCAGGTATGTTCAGAGACCGGTAGCCAAAATTTCCGTAAGTTATTTCTATAGATTTTTCTTCAAGATTATTATCATGTAAAAAAAAACCTGCCAGTCTTCTTACAATACTACAAATACCTCGCTCTCTATCGCCACTGTTCCCTGCTATAGCTCCTCCTACAGTACCAGGGATTCCGCTCAGAAATGACAAATCAAACCCAAAAACACCAGCCTCTATAACTAATCTAGAAAGCCTATAAGAAGCTCCTACTAACATATTTTTGTCATCAACCAATCTTACATAGTTAAATCCCTTACCAAGCTTTATAAAAACAAGATCGATATATCCATCATTTGCCAAAATATTTGTTCCATCACCAATAATCATAAAACCAAACCCATGTTCAAGACATGTGGAGATTATCTTCTTAAGTTCATCTCTACCACCGGCCACTGCGAGACAGAAACCACTACCTCCAACTCCAAGCGAAGTAAATCTCGAAATATCAAAATCAAAAAATAACTTTTCTACTCCGGTTTTCTCTATAATTCTTCGTTTTTCAGCTTTGAGTTTATTTCCCATTTAATTTATATAAATCTTTTAGCTCCTCAAAAATTCCTCTGTCACTCTTGTAACATCACCTGCTCCCATAACCAGGACCAAGTCCCCTTCCCTTATATTATCCTCAAGGTAGTGACTCACATCCTTAAGGGAAGGTATATAAACAAGTCTTCTATTGAACCCACAATCAATCAGGCTATCTATAAGCAATTTTCCATTTACTCCTGGTAATGGCTCCTCCCCAGCCCCATACACGTCAGTAACAATCAAAATGTCACAAAAGTCAAAACAGGCCCCAAACTTTCTATATAAGCTCTTAAGTCTAGTGTATCGGTGTGGTTGAAAGATAGCTATTAGCCTTCTTTTATCCATTCTGGATGCAGCCTCAAGAGTTGCTCTCACTTCACTTGGATGATGGGCATAGTCATCGAAAAATAATGCTCCCTTTTTCTCTCCTCTTTTTTCAAATCTTCTCCTGACACCAGTAAAGAATCTTAAAATTCTGGCTGCTTCCTCTACATTAAGACCAATCCCATAGCATACGGAAAGAGCAGCAAGACTATTTTTTATGTTATGAATCCCAGGAACATTCAATTTAACCTTAATCCGGGATATAGCTTCTTTCTCCTTTATACACAAATCATAAGTTGAACCATAGCTCGAAAATTCTATATTTTCTGCCCATACATTATTTCTGTTGCTAAGGCCATAATAAATCATTCTCACATTTGAAAGATTCTTAAACCCAATTTCGCTCTTCTTATCAAACTCTACTTCATCACCGTTCAAAACTATAATCCCACCGTGCTTTGTGTTTCCCAAAAACTCAAGGAAACTTCGCCTTAAATTCTCATAACTGTGGTAAAAATCAAGATGATCGTCCTCTATGTTCGTAACCACACTTATATAAGGACTATACTTAAGGAAAGACCCGTCACTTTCACATGCTTCAGCAACAACATACTCACCTTCACCATATCTTGCATTTGAGCCCAACTCATTCAGTTCCCCCCCTATAATTATGGTAGGATCAAGTCCCAAGCCTCTGAGCATAAGGGAAATCATAGAAGTCGTAGTAGTCTTTCCATGGGTTCCAGTTACTGCAATTCCTTTTCGGGAATTAAGAATAGAAGCCAGAATATCAGAACGAGCATACACAGGGATGCCCATTTCCCTGGCAGCAACAATTTCTACGTTGGTCTCAGGTATCGCACTGGAATAAATAACGACATCGGCACCTTTTATATTATCCTTCCTGTGACCAATAAACACAGATATGCCTTCACTACGGAGAATATCAATATAGTGGGATTCTTTAATGTCGGAACCACAAACGTTAAATCCCATACCTGCAAGGACTATAGCGATAGCGCTCATTCCAGCGCCCCCAATACCAATCAGAAAATAATTTCTATATCTTTCCAGATTTACTAAATTTTTAGAGACAGCTTCTCTTCCAAGCTCTTCCATCTAAATCTCCATTAAAGAATTGGTTATTATTTCAGCACTTCTGATATTTTGAAAACCCATTATTTTTTCCTTCATCTTCTTGTATTTCCTTCTATCATCTGCAAGCAAGCTTTCAATCGTGTTTACAAGGACTTTTTCAGATAGTTCACTATCTAAAATCAGGATCCCCTTTCCATTTCTGGCCAGAAAATTGGCATTGTGGTACTGATGATTCTCTATAGCCCATGGATAGGGAATTAGAATAGCCGGGATATTGCAGAAGGAAAGTTCAGCAATAGTATTAGCACCAGCCCTTGAAATAATTAAATCTGCTATTCTATATATCTCCTCCATTTCATGGACATAAGGAAAAATTCTGAATACCAATCTGTCCTTATTATCTCTTATACTACCTACCCTCTTTTCCAAATCCTTATAGAACCTCTCACCACAAATAAGTAAAAACTGGATGTGGGAACAATCCCTATAAAAATGATATAGACCAATAGTAACATTATTAATTTTCTCTGCACCAAGACTCCCACCAAAAGCCACAACGGTAAACCTTTGTTTCTCCAGACCCCATTTTTCATAATCGGGCTCTATGAGACTGAATTTCTTTATGCTTTCCCTGACAGGATTGCCCGAAAAAATTACCCTATTTTCACTAACTTTTAAAAATCGTTTTGTTTCATCAAAACTAACAAATATTTTCCTGGCAAATCTTGAAAAAATCCGGTTCACCCTCCCCGGGATATAATTCTGTTCATGGAGGACAAACTTCTTTCCAAGCACAATACATGCTAAAAGAACAGGAACACACACATAACCTCCCATTCCGAGTACCAGGTCAGGCTTAGATTCCAAAACTATTCTTGTTGACTGTAAAAAGCCAAAAGTTACGAAAAACAAAAACTTTAATAAAACCAGGACTCTTTTAAAAAAATTGCCACCACTTGCCAGACCTGTGGCTTTTATTTTTCTAAAATCCACACCGAGCCTGGATATGAACTCCTTCTCCATTCCTCTTTCTGTCCCAACATAAACAAGCTTTGTAGCTGGATAGTTTTTCCTTATATGTTCTATTATAGCTACAGCAGGATAAATGTGGCCTGCAGTTCCTCCACCACATATCAATATCTTTTTTTCAAGGCTACCTCTCACAGAACATCACCAAAATTTTCGATTTCCTTTCCTGTTTTGCCAGAAACTACTACAGGGCTTTTAGAAATATTTAAAAGAATGCCTGCGCTTATCATACAGGTAGCGAGTGACGATCCTCCAAAACTTATGAATGGTAATGTTATACCAGTGACAGGAAGAAGTCCCACAGCCACCGATATATTGATTAGCGCCTGGACAGAAATAAGACTTGTAAGACCTGCTGCCATTACTCTACCCAGATAGTCCCTCGCCTTCATGCACACCCGTATACCAAAATATGTAAAAAGAAAAAATAAGATTACTATGAACAAAGTTCCCACAAGTCCAAGCTCTTCTCCTATTATGGCAAATATAAAGTCAGTATGGGATTCTGGAAGATAAGAATATTTCTGTATACTATTTCCAAGTCCAAGACCTGTTACACTGCCGGAACCCAGAGCTATAAGTGACTGAGTTGCCTGAAAATTACTCTCACTGATTTCGCCAGTCTTGTTAAGGAAAGCAAATATCCTTTCTCTTCTGTAATCTTCCATAAAAAGGTAGCCTGTAGTTACAAAAAGCCATATTGCCCCCAAACTAACAAGGTGCTTGAATCTCACTCCTCCAATAAATAAAACCATAAAAATCGTTATCCACAAAACTACTACTGTTCCAAGATCAGGCTCCAGGAATATCAATAGAGTTATAAGAAGCAATACCACAACAGGAGGAAATATAAGATTTCTAACTTTATAAATATCTCTATATCGTTTATTTAAAACTGAGGATATGTACAAAACAGAAACAACCTTTACAAGTTCAGAAGGCTGGATGCTAAAGAAACCAAAATTCAGCCATCTTCTGGCACCGTTTATTTCAATACTGAGATACGGCACGAGTACCAGCGATAATAAAACTATAGAAAAAATAATCATGAGAACAGAAACTTTTGCATATTTATGGTAGTCAATTCTGGAAAAAATAATAAATAACACAAAAGATGCCACACACCATATTATCTGCCTCCTTACA
>JACIXO010000008.1 GCA_014360385.1 Actinomycetota bacterium
GGAGGTTTTGAAGGAGAAAATTGGTATGGTTTTTGGAAGAAAAAGGATTGAAAGACCCAAGAATCCGCTTGGATATGCATTATACAGGTATGACACCATTGTAAACACCGACCTTAAAGGAATAATTTCTAGGATTAGAGCTGAAAAAAGAATTAATGCCAGAAAAGCGGATGTTATTCTGGAAGGTGCATTTCATAAACTTGATTTAATACTCGACGACATATCAAAGGACAACCTAAAGGTTGACTACAGGTCTGACAAGGCGAGAGACTTAATTATAGAAATGATAAAAAGGCTTAAGATTTTCTTTGAAGCAGCAAAAGGGATAGGTTACGAACCTGAAAAACTTAAGAATTCTAAAGAAAAAGAGGAACTCGACTTTGTCTTCGGCAGGAGGGAAGAGATTAGAAAAAAAATGAAGGACATAGAAAGTGATTATCTGTAGAGGACAAATTTAAATGGAGCTAAAAGACTCGCTTGACTTATATCTAAAATATTTAAAGTATGAGAAAAACCTGGCTTTAAACACTATAAATGCCTACCAAAAGGATTTGCTCCATTTTGTTGGCTATGTTGAGAAGCTTGGGATAAGTAAAACTTCTGATCTTACTTTAGATAGTTTCAGAAAATATATAAAGTTTTTAGATAATTTTAAGTATTCTAACAGAACTCTCATAAGAAAGTATTCTTCTCTTATAAATTTTTTTAAATTTCTGGAAGAAAACAACTATATCGACATTCACCTAACTCAGTTTATACATGTCCCTAAGAGGTCTCACCGATTTTACACCTATCTTTCAAGGGATGAAGTAGAGAAATTGCTGGAAAGCATAAAACCCGACAGCGATATTAGAATAAGGGATAGAGCCCTCCTTGAGCTACTTTACTCTACAGGCGCAAGGGTTAGTGAAGTGGTAAAGATATTGTTGGAAAATGTGAATCTGGAAGGCAGAGAAATTCTGGTTACTGGTAAGGGTAACAAAAAAAGGATTGTTTACTTAAATCATAATGCTGTTTACTGGCTCAAAAGGTATCTTGAAATAAGGAGTAATCTGGTATTCTCCAAAAAATTGAATAGGCATGTGAAAAATCCATACCTTTTTCTTAATAGGTTTGGAGGAGCCATCTCTACGAGAAGTATCTTTAACATTGTAAGGAAGTATCTTATAAGGGCCGGGATAGGAAAGAGTATTTCTCCTCATGGTATAAGGCACAGTTTCGCCACTCATCTTTTACAGGAGGGGGCAGGAGTAAGAGAGATTCAAATACTTTTAGGGCATGAAAATATATCTACAACCCAGATTTATACTCATTTGAATGTTAAGAAATTGAAGAAGGATTATAAGAATTTTCATCCGCGAGCT
The DNA here is from genome assembly GCA_014360385.1 of Actinomycetota bacterium. Taxonomy (GTDB): domain Bacteria; phylum Actinomycetota; class Humimicrobiia; order Humimicrobiales; family Humimicrobiaceae; genus JACIXO01. Next base: position 1,365 of record JACIXO010000008.1, read on the forward strand.
GGTTAGTGAGAAATTTATTTGCTTAATATGGATATATTGTGTTAAACTTTTTCGTTGAAATTACACACACCACCTGTTGCTTATGGTGAGCTTTAAATCTTATGATAAGGTGGTGGAGGATTAACCATAAGTTAAAGAAGGAGGTTATGAGCTTTGGAAATTGTGACCATGAGACAACTTTTGGAGGCAGGTGTTCATTTCGGCCACCAGACTCGAAGGTGGAATCCTAAAATGAAAAGATATATATATGCCGAAAGAAACGGCATATATATAATTGATCTCCAGCAAACTTTACAACTGTTAATCGAGGCATATAACTATGTGAAAAAAGTAGCTAGCGAGGGTGGAATAATTCTATTTGTAGGAACTAAAAAACAAACCCAGGATACGATTGAGCTTTATGCTAAGGAATGTGGAATGCCATATGTCAGGAATAGATGGATAGGTGGAACTCTTACCAATTTTGAGACAGTCTCCAGACGAGTTAGAAGGCTTGATGAGATTGAAGAGATGGAGCGTTCAGGAAAGCTTGAGAGACTGCCCAAAAAGGAGGTTTTGGAGATAAGAAAGGAGTATGAAAAGTTATTATATAATATGGGCGGAATAAGAGACATGAAGCGCCTCCCAGATGTTCTTTATGTGGTCGATCCACATAAAGAGGAAATTGCAGTAAATGAGGCAAGGAAGTTAAAAATTCCCATAGTTGCTATTACTGATACTAATTGTGATCCTGACAAGGTAGATTATGTTATACCTGGAAATGATGATGCCATAAGGTCTTGTAGCCTTATTACCAGTATAATAAGTGATGCAATTAAGAAAGGAAAACAGGAAGGAGAAGCTTTAAAAGAAGCTTTTGAGGAAGTTGAGAAAGCTGCACCGGAAGAGCTTGTGACAAAAGAAGCTCAAGCTGAACCTGAGCCTGAAAAAGTTGGAGCCGAGAAGACTGGGGCAGAGAAAGTTGGAACAGGAAAAGCCATGGAATTCGAGGAAACTTCTGAGGATGGATTGGAGGATGAACTTGAAAATATATTGGACGAAGAAGTGTAGTTTATGAAATAGGAGGAATATGGATATGGAAATTAAAGCAGAGTTGGTTAAGAAGTTAAGAGAGAAAAGTGGTGTTGGCATGATGGAATGTAAGAAAGCCCTGGTGGAAAGTAATGGCGATATGGAAAAGGCTGAACAGATCTTAAGAGAGAGGGGCCTGGCTGAAGCTTCGAAAAAATCTTTAAGACCTGCAAAAGAAGGAATAATTGATAGTTATATCCATACAGGCTCAAAGATTGGAGTGCTTCTGGAAGTAAATTGTGAAACTGATTTTGTGGCACGAAATCAGATCTTTAAAGACCTCGTTCACGATATAGCTCTTCATATTGCTGCTTCTGCTCCGCTTTATGTTTCGAGGGAAGATGTGCCTCCGGAAGTAATAGAGAGGGAGAAGGAGATATATAGGAAGCAGGCCTTGAATGAGGGTAAGCCTGAGGGTGTTATAGAGAAAATTGCGGAGGGCAAGCTTAAGAAATTTTATGAAGAAAATTGTTTGCTTGAACAGCCATTTGTTAGAGATAATGATATAAGTGTAGGTGATCTGGTCAAACAACATATAGCCAAACTGGGAGAAAATATAGTAGTGAGAAGGTTTGTAAGGTATGTTCTTGGCGAGGAATACAAGCAGTAGCGTATCACGGGGCTAAGAATTTCAGCAATGTATATGCCACGAATAATATGCCACGAATATAAATGTCATAAGTAAGAATGCTCAATGATAAAATGCTATGAAATAAAAATATTTGGAAATAGGGATAGGAGGTGCCAGTAATAAAACCAGAGACAAAACCAGAGATAAAATATAAGAGGGTTTTGTTGAAGATTAGTGGCGAGGCGCTTCTTGGGGAGTCTGAATATGGAATAGACCCCAATGTTATGGATAATATTGCTGATCAAATTAAAGAGGTTGTGGAAATGGGTGTGGAGATAGCAGTTGTGATAGGAGGGGGTAACTTCTGGAGAGGTGTTTCTGCCAGTGCAAAAGGAATGGATAGAACTACTGCCGACTATATAGGGATGTTAGCTACTGTTATGAATGCTCTTGGACTTCAGGATGCTCTTGAAAAGAGAGGAGTCTTTACGAGGGTTCAAACTGCTATTTCCATGCAGGAAATAGCGGAGCCTTTCATAAGAAGACGAGCAGTCAGGCATCTGGAAAAGAAAAGGGTGGTAATTTTTGCTGCTGGAACAGGGAATCCTTATTTCACTACGGACACAGCAGCAGCCTTAAGAGCCCTTGAGATAGATGCGCAAATTATATTCAAGGCCACTAAGGTAGATGGAGTTTATGACAAGGATCCAAAAAAATTCAAGGATGCAAAGAAGTTTGACGAACTTAGCTACATTGATGTAATAAGAAGGAATCTCCAGATTTTAGATTCGACAGCTACTTCTTTGTGCATGGATAATAATTTACCCATTGTTGTTTTTGATATAACTAGGCCCGGGAATATAAAGGGAGCGATACTGGGAGAAAAAATCGGAACGATAGTAAAGAGGGGTGAAAATGATACGAGATGAGTTGTTACTAGAGACTGAAAAGAAAATGAAACAGTCAGTAGAGAACACAAGACATGAGTTTAGCACTATAAGGACAGGGAGAGCGTCTGTGTCTTTGCTGGATAAAATTTATATTGACTACTATGGAAGTAAAACCCCGCTAAAACATATCGCCAGCATCAGCATTCCTGAACCTAGGGTAATGGTAATCTCCCCTTATGAGGTAAAGTTTCTTAAAGAAATAGAGAAACAGATCCTGGCATCTGATCTGGGTATCACTCCTACTAATGATGGTAAGACTATAAGACTTGTTATCCCTCAGCTTAACGAAGAAAGAAGAAAGGAGCTGGTCAGATTGGTGAAGAAAATAGCTGAGGATGGGAGAATAGCTATAAGGAATATAAGAAGAGATACAAACGAAGAATACAGAAAAATGGAAAGTAAAGGCGAAATTACAAAAGATGATCTAAAAATTTTTCAGGAAAAGGTTCAGGAACTAACTGACAAATATATTGAAGAGATTGATAGATCCCTTCTCCAGAAGGAAAAAGAAATAATGGAAGTATAGGCAATAATGGTGCAGGAATAGATTTGATAAAAGGTCTTCACCCATTGAATTTAGTGCCTCTTTGGAATCTTCATGAAAATCCTTAACATGTCGAAATCTAAAAAAAATGAAGTCCCGGTTCATGTTGCCATAATAATGGATGGAAATGGGAGATGGGCGACAAGAAAAAAGCTTCCGAGAATTTTTGGACACAAAGCAGGAGTGGAAGCCGGGAAGCTGTTATGACTGGCATAGAGCTTGGGATAAAATACTTAACTGTTTATTCCTTCTCAACTGAGAACTGGCAAAGACCCCGAGAAGAAGTTGAGGCTCTCATGAATTTGTTTGTCGAGGCTTTAGAAAATGAGCTTGATTCTCTCCACAGAAATGGGGTAAGAATATTAATGATTGGCAGGAGGGAAAATATCCCTCGCGAGGTTCTCAACGCTTTTGAGAATGCTGAAGAAAAGACAAGAAATAATGATAGACTTTTTCTAAATATAGCTTTTAACTATGGTTCAAGGCAGGAGATAATAGATGCAGTAAAGAAAATATGCGTCTCGGTTCAAAAAAACGAATTAAAACTGGACGAACTTGACGAAAAACTTTTTTCCAGGTTTTTGTATACAGGTAGTTTTCCAGATCCTGATCTATTAATAAGAACAGGTGGGGAATATAGATTAAGCAATTTTCTATTATGGCAGAGTGGGTATACGGAATTTTATTTTACCAGAACCTTGTGGCCTGACTTTAAAAGAAAAGACTTTCTCGAAGCAATAGAGGACTATCAGAGAAGAGAAAGAAAATTCGGAAGAATTTAAAACTTTTTTATGAAGATGAACACAATTTTGCAGTACATCCTTGCAATAGCAGGATTTTCAATAATTATATTGGTCCACGAATGTGGCCACTTTTTGCTTTCCAAATTGAATGGCATACATGTTGAAGAATTCTTCATAGGAATGGGTCCGAAGTTAGCAAAGTTTAAATCAAGAAGTGGAACTACCTATGGAATAAGCGCTATCCCACTTGGAGGTTATAATAAAATCCTTGGCTTTGACAGAAGTGAATCTATCCCTGATGACAAGAAAAGTAAAGCTTTCTTTAATAAACCCTTTTACAAGAAATTCCTCGTAATAGCTGGCGGAGGGGTATTCAATGTGATTTTTGCTATACTGCTGATTGGGATTTTTTTGAGTATGGGAATATATGCTCCTGTAAATGTTGTTGAGTATGTTCAACCTGACTCACCTGCAGACAGGTATGGTTTTAAAACTGGTGATAAAATAATAGCTTTAAACGACGAGAAGGTGGAGGATTGGGATAAATTTTCCCAGCTTACTAAGAGTCATCCTGGTGAGCTAGTAACTTACACGGTCTTAAGAAATGGTGAGCAAATAACCATAGAGGTGAAATTAGACGATAAAGAGGGCCAAGGCTTTCTAGGAATAAGTCCAAAACTTGTAAAAAAGAAAATAGGCCTTATTGAGATAATAAGACAAAGCTTTAAAATAACATGGGAAGTCAGTATCTCTTATGTAAAACTATTTGGTATGCTTTTTACAGGAGCTCTTTCTTTTGCTGAGGCAAGACCTGTTTCACCTGTAGGTGTTATTAATATTTTCCAGCAGTCCGCTTCTATGGGGTTCCAGAATTTTGTACTCTTTGTTGCACTGGTTTCATTGCTTTTAGCTTTTGGGAATCTTATCCCCATACTTCCCCTGGATGGAGGGCATCTGGTTATCTTGATAATCGAGACCATAAAAAGAAGACCTGTGACTAAAAAGGTCCTGGAAGTATATAATGCTATAGGTCTGGTAATTGTGATGTCTATGCTCATAATTGGTTTTATATTTGATATAATAAGCCCCTTTAGCATTCAGAATTTGTAACTCTGGTGGGAAAGTAAAGGATTAGAAGTTCTTTAGAGGTGGTAGTTTAATGATAATTAAAAGAAAAAAGACAAAAGTTATTACTTTGGGGAACTTGAAGATAGGAGGAGGTAACCCCATAGCAGTGCAATCAATGTTGAAAAGCAAATTAGAGGAAACTGGAAAGATAAAGGAGGAAGTAAAAAAACTTGTGGAAAGTGGCTGTGATGTGATAAGAGTAGCGGTTCCTGAGAAAAGGTCAATAGGATATCTAAAATCTTTGATTGAGGAAAAAGTCTTTCCTGTCCCTGTTGTTGCGGATATCCAGTTCGACTGGAGCCTTGCCATAGATTGTCTGGATCTGGGTGTTGATTGTGTGAGGATAAACCCGGGTAACATTGGAGGTAAAGATAAGCTTGCTAAAATTGCTGAAAAGGCCCGACAAAAGAAAGCTGCACTTAGAATAGGGGTTAATTCAGGTTCAATTGATAAAGAAATCTTTAAAAGGAACAAGGGCAATATCGTAAACTCAATGGTAGAAAGTGTGATTGAATGTGTAAAAATTTTTGAGGACTGTGAATTTTACAATTTTAAGATATCAGCCAAAGCCTCTTCTGTTTTGGACACCATTAATGTTTATGAAATCCTCTCAGATAAGCTTTGTTACCCTCTCCATCTTGGAATAACTGAAGCAGGGCCTCCTTTCAGGGGTGGGATTAAGTCAGCTGTAGGTCTGGGAATCCTTCTGTCAAGAGGTATCGGGGATACTATCAGGGTGTCTCTGACAGGTAGGGCTATTGATGAGGTTAAAGCAGCATATATTATTCTAGGTAGCTTAAATCTTAGGAAGAGAGGTGTTGATATAATATCCTGTCCAACCTGTGGGAGAACGGTGGTAGACCTGAAGAAAATAGTAGATATGGTTGAAGACCTAACTTATAATGTTAAGAAGGAGTTAAAGGTAGCTATTATGGGCTGCATTGTAAACGGGCCTGGAGAAGCAAGGGACGCCGATATTGGAATAGCTATGGGAAAAGAAAAGGCAGCTATATTTATAAAGGGCAAGGTGATAGATAGAGTAGATAGGGATGAAATGGAAAAGAGATTTAAGGAGGAACTTGAAAGAATGCTGGAAGACTAATTGGTGTTGGATAATAAGTTATTCTTAACAGGTTCGATTCTTAACAAATTAGTTCTTAAATTCTAATTTAGCAAAAGTAACGGGAAGGGTGTCTTAGTTGAGATATAGTAATTTTTTTATTCCTACATTAAAGGAGGAACCTACTGAAGCTGAAATCCCAAGTCATTCACTGTGTTTAAGAGCAGGTCTTATAAGAAAAGTAGCGTCGGGTATTTATTCCTTTCTTCCTCTTGGTTTTAGAGTATTAAGAAAGATAGAAGATATTGTAAGAGATGAGATGAACAAGGCTGGAGCCATTGAGCTACTCTTACCAGCGATCCAGCCTTCAGAGCTGTGGATTAAATCAGGTAGATGGAGTGAATATGGCCCTGAAATGTTCAGGCTAAAAGACAGAAGCAATAGAGATTTTTGTCTGGGCCCAACACACGAAGAACTAATTACTTACCTTGCCTATCTTGATATCAAATCTTACAAGGACCTCCCGATAAACTTATATCAGATTCAGGTTAAGTTCAGAGATGAAATTAGGCCCAGATATGGTTTGCTTCGAGCCCGGGAATTTATAATGAAAGATGCATACAGCTTTTGTAGGGATGAAGAGGAACTGGATGAAGTGTACAAAAAGATGTATAGAGCTTATAGTAGAATCCTTGAAAGGATAGGGCTTAATTTTAAAGTAGTAGAAGCCAAGACAGGAGTCATAGGTGGCAAGTATTCTCATGAGTTTATTGTACTGGCTAAAAACGGGGAAGAAAAAATTGTTTATTGCCCTGGTTGCAACTATTCCTCGGGTTATGAACTGTCTCGATTCGTACCTGGCAACAATAAAGACTCCAGGGACGAAGAGAAACCGGGTTTTGAGGAGAGGGTCGGCGAAGTATTCACTCCCGATATAACTACTATAGAAAGTTTGGTTCAGTTTCTGAAAGTCCCTGTAGATAGAATAGTAAAAACAATATTATTAAAAGATAAAGAAAACAATATATATGCATTTCTTCTGGGTGGTGAAAGGGAATTAAATATAGGCAAGGCACAGGATTTTTTAAATAAAGAGCTTAAGATGATTGGAGAGGAAGATGTGGAGAATAATCTGAATAGCACGGGTTTGAATATTGGTTATCTTGGGCCAATTAATCTTCCTTGTCATATTAAGATTTTGGCAGATAATTCTATAAAAAAAAGAAAAAATTTTGTTGTAGGGGCTAATAAGAAAAATTACCATTTAATAAATGTAAATTATCCAAGAGATTTTGTTGTGGATAGCTGGGGTGACTTTTCCTATCCTGTACCTGGGGATATTTGTATAAACTGTGGCAGCAAGCTTGAGTTTGAGAGAGGAATAGAGGTGGGGCATATATTCAAGCTGGGGGAGAAATATAGTCTTAAGCTTGAAGCTAAATTTCTGGATAAGGACGGTAAGCTTAAGCCATTTGTAATGGGTTGCTATGGTATAGGCATAAGTAGAATTATGGCTGCAGCAATAGAACAGCTGCATGATGATAAGGGAATAGTCTGGCCCAGTGCAATAGCTCCATTTGCAGCTGAAATAGTGGTTACTAATCCTCAGGATGATAGGTTAACAAAGGTTGCTGAAGAAATTTACAGCAGTCTTACTGGATTTGGGGTAGAGGTAATTTATGATGACAGAGATACAAGTCCCGGGATTAAATTTAAAGATGCTGATTTGATGGGGATACCGCTAAAGATAATAATTGGGAAGAAATTTCTTGATAAAGGAAAAATTGAGGTGGAGTTTAGAAAAAATTCTCACAAGGAAGAATTGATACCGGCTGATATATCCGGCATTGTAAGATATATTAATCAATCTTTGTAATTATCCTGAATTTTTTAGGTCATAATAATCCTTAAGGGGAAATGGGTGAAAAAAAGCAAAAGATTAGAGGAACTTTACAGAGAATAGTCTTCAGAAACCAGGAGAATAACTTTGTTGTTGCTAAGCTAAAAACATGCGATGATGAAAGCGTGACGATAGTAGGTAGCATGCCAGAGGTAAATCTGGGGGAAGAACTGGAAGCCGAGGGAAAATGGGTTTTTAATGAGAGATATGGAGAACAATTTGAGATAGAGAGCATACAGGTCCTGGTACCCACTACACTGGATGGGATAGAGAAATTTCTGGGATCAGGGATGATAAAAGGAATTGGTCCGGTTATGGCAAAAAAGATAGTATCTCACTTTGGACTGGAAACCTTGAAGATATTGGATGAGAGTTGTGAGAGACTGAGTGAAATAGAGGGTTTTGCAGATAAGAGAATTGAAATGATTAGAGAGGGATGGCAAAAGTACAGGGATATGAGAGAGACCATGATTTTTCTCCAATCTTGTGGCATAGGTTCAATCCAGGCTTTAAAGATTTACAGTAAATATGGTAAAGATACCCTTAACATAGTTAAAACAAATCCCTATAGATTGGGGGAAGATATATTTGGTATAGGTTTTAAAACGGCAGATAAGATAGCTAGCAACATGGGAATCCAGAAAGATTCCATTTTTAGGATAAAGTCGGCAATTCTTTATCTACTTACCCGGGCTGAAGAGGAAGGACACTGTTACTTTCCATATCAGGAGTTTCTTGAAAACGCCTCGGATTTTCTTGAAGTTAGTGATGGTAAAATCTCAGCTGCCTTAGAGGAGCTTGAGAAAGAGAATAAAGTCTGTATCACGGATGGCGACTTAAGGAAAGTCTACCTTAAAGATATTTATGAAGATGAGAAGCATGTTTGTAGTAAGCTAAGTCTTATAAGTAAGAGCAAATCTCGTTATTCTTGTGAGATGAAAAACACGCAGGAAAGACTAACTGAGATAATTAGCCAGGTGGTTGCCGAAAGCGAAATAGAGCCCGACTCTGTTCAAATGGAAGCATTAAGAAAGGCATTTGAGGAAAAAGTTTTGATAATTACAGGGAGTCCTGGAACAGGAAAAAGTACTCTTCTTAACCTCATCATTAAAATCTTTGAAAAAGAAAACAAAAAGGTAATCCTCGCTGCACCTACAGGCAGGGCATCTAAGAGAATGAGTGAAATTACGGGAAGAGAGGCAAAGACCATCCACAGACTTTTAGAGTACAATCCAAAACTTAACAAATTTTTAAGGAACAAAACTAACCCACTTTCAGCTGACGTGGTGATAGTTGATGAGGTATCGATGCTTGATATAAGACTTGCAAGGAGTTTGTTGGAAGCAATAGACCCAGAATCGAGATTAATTCTTGTAGGTGATGTGGATCAGCTTCCTTCGGTTGGTCCAGGAAACTTCTTGCGTGATCTTATAAATTCTGTACTGTTTCCTGTGGTAAGACTTAAGAAGATTTACAGGCAGGAGGGAAAGAGTCTTATAATATATAACGCTCATAGGGTTAGGGATGGGTTATTTCCCTATGTAGGGAAATCAGAAACCAGAGATTTTTTCTTTATTGAGAAAAACGATTATGAAGAGATAGTAAAGTTAATACTGGATTTAATAGCAAGAAGGATTCCCAACACACTTAAATGTGACCCATTTTCTGATATTCAGGTGCTTGTTCCAACTAATAAAGGAATAGTCGGAGCAAATAATCTTAATTTTAGAATACAGGAGGCTTTAAATCCGAGTTCTTTAAAAATTTGTATAGGTTTGAAAGAATTTAGATTAAATGACAAGGTAATCCAGCTAAAAAATAATTATGAGAAGGAAGTATATAACGGAGATATAGGCTTCATAAGACATATTGACCCTGAGATGCAGGAACTTGTAGTGGATTTTGATAGCAGAGTAGTTTCATATAATTTTTATGAGTTAGATGAATTGGGGCTTTCCTATGCTATTTCGATCCATAAGTCCCAGGGGTCTGAATTCAACTGTGTAATAGTTCCTATTCTTACTTCTCATTATATGCTTCTGCATAGAAACTTGCTTTACACTGCCCTTACAAGAGCAAAGAGGCTTGCTATACTTATTGGTAGCAAAAAAGCAGTGGGGATGGCAATAAAAAGAGCAGATGTTGAAAACAGGTACACCAGTTTGGAGGAATTACTGAGGTCAACAGTGGATTAACTGTGATACTTAATCAGGATAAGCTGTGGCTTAAGTTCGAATATTGAATTATTTTTATTTTACTGGTATACTTTGCTTGCTAATTTAAGAGTGTAATTTTATAAAAATAGTGGGCGCGACCCACTATTTTTATTATTTGATTATATTTGAGGAATTCCTAAAAGGTGAGCGAAATTGAACAGAGAATTGATCGCAGCTTTAAGAGAACTGGAAAAAGAAAAGGGCATAAAGATGGAGACTATAATTGATGCTCTCAAGGTTGCCCTTATGTCTGCTTATAAGAAAAACTACAACATAGATTATAAGTGCAGGATAGATATTAATACGCAGACAGGTGAGATAAAAGTTTTCAAGGTTCTTGATAAGGAAGATAGGGCCATAGAAGGAGCAGACGAAGTAGAGGTTACGCCGGATAATTTTGGTAGAATTGCTGCACAGACAGCAAAGCAGGTAATAAGGCAGAGAATTAAAGAAGCTGAGCGAGAAGTAATGTATGAAGAATTCAAAGATAGAGTGGGTGATATGGTAACCGGGATTATTCAGCAAAATGATACCAGATTCACATTAGTGGATCTGGGAAAAGTAGAAGCTTTGCTACCACCCTATGAGCAAATCCCTGGCGAGAAGTATACCCATGGGGAAAGGATAAAATGCTATATCTCAGAAGTGAAGAAAACAACCAAGGGGCCCCAGGTAATATTATCTCGAACACATACTGGTTTGATTAGAAGATTATTTGAACTGGAGGTTCCAGAGATTAATGAGGGTATAGTTGAGATTAAAAGTATTGCAAGGGAAGCAGGCCACAGGGCTAAAGTAGCTGTTGTGTCTCATGAAAAGAATGTTGATCCTGTTGGCGCATGTGTGGGTCCTAAAGGTTCAAGGGTGAAAATGGTAGTGGATGAGTTGGGTGGGGAGAAAATAGATGTTATTGAATATAGCGATGATATCGTGACATTCATAAAAAACGCCTTAAGCCCGGCGAAAGTTATAAAGGTTTTAACAGATGAAGAGAAAAAGTTTGCACTTGTGGTAGTTCCGGATGAGCAGCTCTCGG
>JACIXO010000080.1 GCA_014360385.1 Actinomycetota bacterium
CAAGTTATTAATATAAATTTTATTTTTTATATCTTGTTATGTTACAAAAGACACGAAAAGAAGAAATAATAAATCTCCTTAAAGAAAAGAAAGAATGCAAGGTTGATGATCTGTGCAGGAGATTTGGAGTTTCTCTCTCCACAATCCATAGGGACCTAAATGAACTTGAACGAGAAGGACGAATACAGAAAATCCATGGTGGAGTTTTATTAAATGTAATTGAAGATATAGAAACAAGAAATACTATCAGGCTTAGAACAAATGTCGAACTCAAAAAGAGAATAGCAAATAAGGCCTTAAAATTTGTCGAAAATGGTGATTGTCTTTTTTTGGATAACTCTACAACATGTTATTATTTTGCTAAGGCTCTTTCGGAATCGAAATTTCAGGATCTGCTTGTTATAACCAATTCTTATTTAATTCCTGGGTTATTTTTAAAAAATCAGAACATTCAAGTTGTCTCTACAGGAGGCCAGCTTCTTAAAGAATTCAATTGCTTTGTAGGACCATGTGCAATTGCAGCTATCGATAGGTTTAACGGTGATAAGTTTTTCTTGTCAACAGCTGCTATATCTATAGAGGGGGAATTAAGTGATACATTTCGTCCAGAGTCTGATGAGGTAAAGAGGGAAATGTACAGAAGGTCAAGGGAACATATCTGTCTTGTTGATTCAACAAAATTTGGACGCATAGGGCAGAGTAGAGTGTTTTCGTTATCTGAGATAGACAAAATAATTACTGATAGTGGCTGCAGTAATGAGGTAAGGGAAGAGTTTGCGAGGATTGGGAAGGAACTTATAATTGCGTAGTCTTTCTGGCTATATATTAAAGCTATGCATGTTTAAGTTGAAGATAAGTTTTATACATTTATGTAGATGTATATGTCTATGTTCAAAAGTGGTTCTCCAGGAAAGTAGCTCTGTTCGGGATAGGTTTTACCTTTTGATGCGGAGATAGATGTGGAGATAATCTTGATAGTGTTTTTGGCAGAACTAATGAAGTAGCTATAGAAAAGTGGCAATAAGGGTGGCAATAAGGCAATACTGGATAAGAAATGGAGAAATGTAATGAAGAATTTACTGAAGGACTTTAGCGAAGAGGACCTAAAGATATTTAAGGGTGAATTCAATGATTTTTTACCAGAGAAGATAATGGACTTTCATGTTCATTTATGGAAAAGGGATTTTCTGGATAAAGAAGTCTCAGAAGAAAGACAGAGGGTGAATCCTTTTGCAGATCCGGATATAATTGATGGGTTTAGTTTCGAGGAATTTAAAGTAGTGGCAGAAAGGCTTTTTCCAGGAAAAAAATACAAAGGACTTTTCTTTGGTCTTCCTGCAAAAGAGGTAAATCTCGCTAAAGCAAATAGGTATATCTCAGATATTTGTAAGGAAAACAATTGCTACGGTCTTTATATACCAGAACCAGATTTGAAGGAGATTCCTGAGAGCTTTTTTGAGAATAGATTTGTTGGGTTTAAGCCATATCCTGACCTGGTGGGCTATAATACTCCAGAAGATTTTTCAAAGCTAGACATAGATGTTAGCATTTTTGATTTTGTATCAAAAAAAGTTTTGGAGTTTTCAAATGAGTATGGCCTTATCCTACTTCTTCATATCCCAAGGAAGGGGAGACTAAATGATAGGAGAAACATTGAAGAGATAAGGTCTATCGCTAAGAGTTATCCAGATATAAAGATAGTTTTAGCACATGCAGGAAGATCATATTGCTATAGTGACATAAAGGAGAGCATTGGGTATCTAAAAGATATTGAAAATTTGTATGTTGATACTGCAATGATAAATAGCTTTTCGGTAAATAAAGTACTTTTGGAAGAGCTTGGCCCTGAGCGGGTTCTTTATGGAAGTGATTTGGCTGTGGCAGCGCTTAAAGGAAAAAACATTGATATCAACAATAAGCATTATTTTGTCACTAGTACCCCGCGTCCCTGGAGTCTATCCTCTGATGTAATGAATCTGGATAGTTTTACGTATTTTATTTATGAGATTATAAGGGCTATAAGGATTGCGGTAAAGAGTTTGGGAATGGGAAGGGAAGATATAAGAAACATATTTTATCTTAATACTAGAAAATTAATCAAAAATATCACTAACAATCACTAAAAAATAGAATAAATAGACTAGGTTTAAATTTGAAGTATTTAGAATATACAGAGGTGTTTAATTAGTACCTCGATTAAATTTAATGCAACAGGAGGTGAAGATAAATGTCGTTATAAAGTTAAGTGGCATTACTGTATGTTCTGGAAGAAGTATGTAAGTATATGGTAAGTATATGGCAAAGGAGGTGAACGTAAAGTAGTGATTTTTGGTATTTATTTGCTATTAGGCTGTCAAACATTCAAGACAATGTAAGAAAGTTAATTTAAAAGGGAGGCAACGAATGGATAAAAGTAAAATACTAAAAATATTGGTCTTGTGTTTAGTATTTACCATAATAATTTCAATGAGTTTATATGCTTGCAAGACACCAGAAGAAAAAACTACAACAGAAACTGAAGCTACATCGACTGAAGAGACAACTGCAGTCGAGGAAACCGCTAAAGTCTCTGGTGTTAAAGCTCCTGAAAAAGAAGTTACTATCGATTACTGGTGGCAGGACTGGGCAGGTGGTACTGCTTGGATGAAAGAGTGGATACCTGTATTTGAAGAAAAGTATCCTACTATTAAGATTAATCTTATTCCTCTGCCATTTGAGGAGCTAAATACCAAGATATTTCCTTCAATAGCTGCAGGAAATGAAGCAGATGTAATGATGTTATATGATGAATGGCTATTGGATAAAGACCCATCTAAAGTTTTTGGCCCTATTACACCCCAGTTGTATACTATTGAGGACATAAGTAAAATCTGCTTTGCTTCGGCATTAGGTCGTGTAACTGGAAGTGATGGTGAAGTATATGGAGCTCCTATTTGTACAGGAGCTAATGCAGCAGGTATTTTGATCCATAAAGATTTATTTGACGAGGCGGGGATTGACCCATCAACAATAAAAACATGGGATGATGTTAAAGAAGCAGCAAAAGCTCTTACAAAGTACAAAGCTGATGGTAGTATAGAAAGAAGCGGAATACTATTTACATATACTGAGACAGCTAACCTATTTCTTGATGTGATAGCTGCGCAGGGCGCTGGTGGAAAACTTCTTAATAGCGAGACAGGGGAATGGAATTTTAATATCCCTGAGGCTAAGAATTCTTTAGAGTTGCTAAAATGGTTCGTTGATGAAAAGCTATCTGATCCAGCTTCAGGCGATCCCTTTACTTCCTTCCCTAATAAGTTAGGTGCAATGCTTTTAATTGGACCCTGGGCATTAGGGGCTTGGGGTGAGCAATATCCAGACCTTAAACTTGATTACATTCCTATGCCTAAGTATCCTGGAACAGACAAGAATGTTCATACAGTAGTTAGCTGGGCCACACTTGCTGTCTCAAAAAGATTAGAGGGTGACAAACGAAATGCAGCTCTCCTGTATATCAAAGAGGTGCTAGAAAACCCTGAATTCTTTAATATACCCTTTACAAAAGGTTACTGGGTGGGAGTTCCTGGAAGCCAGCCTTATTTAGAATATGTTACAGAACTATCTAAAGAAGGGAAGGCCCCTACAAGACAAGCAGAGATAGCGGCCAATGTAGCTTCTTCCTATGTTCCTTCTATAAATCTTCTTCCGACCAAAATAAGTGAGCCTGAACTAATTAGAACAATTATTTATCCTGAATTGGAAAATGTTTTTCTTGGCAGAAAGACTGTTGACGAAGCTCTGTCTTATTTGACAAACACATTGACAGCAAAAGAACAAGAAAAAATGTAAGATAATAATATAAGAATAATAAATATGTTAAAAGATGTTTGTTTCTGTTGTATATAAGTTAGTTTGAGCTATATAGATGAGGGGGGTGCTTCTAATGAGGTACCCCCATATACGAAAGTTCTAAAAAAGATATTAAGAGGCATTGGAGGTTTTTGTGAATGGGCTTTTAAAAAGGAGAAGCCAAGTCAGCAGTTTTATAATTGTGGTTAGTATAATCATTTTGACATATTACGTCTTCATAAGTGTATGGCCTCTTGTTTTTAACATCTATATGTCATTATCTAAGACTGACTTAATGACAGGATGGAAAATCATTTGGTTTAGAAATTATATCTCTATATTTAAAGATTCAATATTCTTAAAAGCTCTTAAGAACAACATTATTTATTTACTGGTGATGGTCCCTTTAGGTATTTTTACATCTTTAATAATAGCGGCTCTTTTATACAAGGTAAAAGGCTTTACAAAAAAAATTTATATTGGGATGATTTTTTCTCCAGTGGTAACTTCTATGGTAGCTATTTCTCTTATTTGGAAACTTCTTTACTTTCCTAATGGTGGTATATTTGCTCAAATTATATCCAAAGTTTTTCATATAACACCCCCTCTATTTTTGGATGATCCAAAAACAGCATTAATCTGTATAATAATTATGGATATATGGAGGGACACTGGTTTAAGGACAGTTATTCTTCATGCAGGAATGGAGGAAATCCCTCAGTCAATTTATGAGGCATCCCAAATAGATGGCATATCTCCTGTTACTCAGTTCTTTAGAATCACCATACCATTACTTAGGCCTCAAATTACTTTTTTAGCAGCAATATATTCTATTAATGCAATAAGAGTTTTTTCTCAGGTTTATATGATGACGGGTAATCCCCCGGGAGGACCAGCTCACTCAACACAAGTTCTCGTACTTAGAATGTATCAGGAGGCTTTTTATAGCACAAGATTTGGAACTGGTGCAGCTATTGCAATGGTAATATTTATATTGCTTTTCGGACTTGTCTTGCTTGAAATTAAGTCTTTCCAGCAAAAGTGGGAATATTAAGAAGGTTGGAGAAGATATGTTGAAGAGAAAAAAGTTTAATGGATATAAGGTCAAAAGGTACGTATCGGTCACTGTTTTACATATTTTATTGATAATTCTGAGCTTGACTATGATTTTTCCTTTTTTATGGATGGTAATTGCTTCCTTTAAACCTAATATAGATATCATTAGCGTAGACTTTAAATTATTTTCTTCAAATTGGACTCTCGAGCACTATAGAAAAGTTTTAAGTGAAATGCCTGTAGGTAGAGCTTACTTTAATAGCCTTCTAGTAGCTACTGTTGTTACAGTTTCAGTGATATTTACTTCTAGTGCTGCTGGTTTTTTGTTTTCAAAACTAAGATTTAGAGGTCGTGATGTATTATTTTTTATAGTGTTAGCTAGTGTTATGATCCCGCCACAAATTGTTTTAATTCCTCTCTATTTTATGATTAGCAAGATGCATCTTGTCAACACTTACCCTGGACTTATTATTCCTTTCATGATGTCGGCATTTGGAGTATTTCTGATGAGGCAATTTACTTATGGGATACCAACTGAGTTAATCGAGGCAGCTCGTATGGATGGTGCCTCGGATTGGAGAATCTATTTTAAAGTTATCCTACCGTTAGTAAAATCTTCTATTGCTGTAGTAGGTATCCTTACTTTTCTATGGACATTTGACGAGTTCTTATGGCCTTTAGTTACTGTGAATAGTAAAGAGATGATGACACTTCCACTTATTCTTGCTAAATATGCTATGGCAGAAGGTGGAGTTGTTGCTGGTAGTTCAATGGCAACTACGACGTTAGTTGTAATCCCTGTGCTTATAGTTTATGCTTTCTTTCAAAGATTCTTTGTGAGTGGTATGAGTATGACTGGTTTGAAGGGTTAGCACTTAAAAAAAGGATAGTTATTTATGTTTAAAATAGAGAAAGATTTAAAGTACTTGCTTTCTTTATATGAGAAAGTTTATGCTAAAAATGAAGTTAGAATCAAAAAATCACTCGACAGAGTAACTAGAGCACTTCATTGTCAGAGAGTTGATAGAGTTCCAGTGTGGCAAGTGAGTCAGACAGCCTTGTACCCCAGACATGAAATATTCTATTCAACTGAGAAAAACTTGATAACTCAACTTGCTAATATAATCTTAACTTTGTCTCATAAGACTGATTATGTCCCTTATTTGGATCCATTTGAAGGGGTAACCATTCTGGCAGAAGCATTTGGTTGTCCTGTTGAAATACCCCTTAATGGTGATCCTTGGGTAAAAGAGCCGATAATAAGAAACCCTGATGATGTCTATAAAATAAAAAAACCTGATAAGAATAATAAGGTTTACCGAAGAGTGCTTAGAACTCTAAAGTTTTTTGAAAGAGAGGTTGATTATCAAATACCAGTTGGAGTTACTGACCCCCAGGGTCCTCTTGATGTTGCTTCGTTGATTTGGGATAATCAGAGCTTTTTGATTGCTTGTGTAATGAATAA
>JACIXO010000081.1 GCA_014360385.1 Actinomycetota bacterium
CGCCCGTGCCAAAAAGCTCGATATTTTTAAAACCTGAGTTTTTTACCATTTTCAAAAAAAGGTTAATCCTGAGAGTACACAGAAAAGATGTTTTCACAAAAAAGTCAGAAATATTATTCTCCTCGCTTAACAAAATTGTCAGAAAATCAACACGAGTTTTGAGTTTACCATATTCGAAATGTTTTAAAAAAATATACTTTATTCCATCTTTCTCAAAAATCTTCGGATAATAAAACCTGTTTTCTTCTATGACTTTTGGCTCAAAATTTAAAAACTGAAATATAGCAAGGCCGCCTTTCACAAGTCTTCTCCTTGTGCTTTTCAGGGCAAGTTTTACCTTCCTCCTGTTACCCAGGATGGGGAGAGTGTTGCCAAGGCTTACTATAAGATCAAATTGTTCAGTAAAAAGTCTATCTAAATCTTCAAATCCTCCCTTTACAAGCTCTACATTTGAAGATCTTATTACATTTTCCCTCGCATAACCCAGCCTATCTTCAGAAGGATCTATCCCAACTACCCTTTCTACATAATTAGAAAAAAGTTGAACATGATGCCCTGTTCCACAGCCAATGTCAAGGACACTCTTAACATTTCGTTTTCTTAAGACATCTATAAAAAAATCTTTCTCCTTCTCCAGTCTCTTTTCCCAATCAACCTGTAAGTCATAAAGTTCAGGTGTAAGTTCAAAAATTTTCATAATTTGTCCTTCTGACTTGGAGCCAAAACGTGACAATAATTGCTAATTTTTAATTATACCAGACGTGTCTAGTCCGGATATATTTGATATATTTATTCGAAAACACTTCCAAATCTATTCCTCAAAAAAGGTAATCCCGAGACCACCAATTCCAAGGTGGGAGCCCACAACTATTCCTATATTTGTTCTTATTATCTGAGCTGGATTGAATCTTTCTCTTATTCTTTCTTCCATCTCATTGGCTTCTTCTTTTGAGGAAACATCTCCAATCGAAACAGTTAGCTTTCCTCTCCCGGAAACTAGACTCTCCATAGAGTCTAACAATTCCTTTTTGGCTAATTCCCACTTCCTTGTATTTTTGTACAGAGAAACTTCTCCATCCCTTAGAGTAAGAATAGGCTTTATCTCCAGAAGGCTTGCCAGTTTCCCCTTGATTTTGTTTACCCTTCCTCCTTTAATCAGATTTTCAAGAGACTTTGGCAGAAAAAACGAATTTATTTTCTTTCTAAAGTTTATTATTTCACTTATTATCTCATTTTTTGTTACGCCTTCTTTGGCCATTTTGGCCGCCTTTAAGGCCAGGAAGCCACATGGCATGTGCACAAGTTCTGAATCCACAAGCTCTACTTTTCCTTTTTCGAACTGATTTGCCGCTATTTCTGCTGAATTCAAAGTGCCCGAAAGCTTACGAGATATATGTATGGAGATAATCTCCCTTCCCTGGTTGATTAAATCACTGTAAACTCTTAAAAAGTCCCCGGGTGTGGGCTGAGATGCTTTGGGCATTTCTGTGGAAGCCTGCATCATTCTGTAAAAATCCTCCGGCTTAATACTTATTCCATCATCTAAATATGTTTTTCCCTCAAACACCACAGACAACGGAACCACAAGAAGGCCATAACCTTCATAAAGATATCCTGGTAAATCAGAAGTACTGTCAGTAACAATTGTAATTTCACCCACGAATCCCTCCTTTCCTCATTTTTTGTCTCTCTGCTCGAAGGTAGAAGGTATATGGAATAGAAGGTATATGCGACATTATTTTCAATACTTTTCTTACAAAAGCATTGTATAACAAAAGTGCGCAAATTAGTATGAGAAAAGTAAAACTATTAAGTTTGCCATCCCACACCCTAATATCCTATACCTCTAGAAATAATATCCTTCAGGAAAGACAGAGTTTCTCCGAGTTCAGAAAGAAGCTACTTACAGCTCTTAGAAACGAAAAATCTTCTCACCTTACAAAATTGTTGATAGATTCTTTCTGCTTTAGTAAACTTTTAAATGAGCAAAGATGAGTCTTAGATAATCTTAGATAATCTTAGCAAAGCATAAAGCGCCAGAAATGAAAATCGCAATAACAGCAGACATACATTTAAAAAAGAAAAACGAGACTCCTGAGAGATGGAACGCAATTTATAACATTGTCCAACAAATGCGCTCCGAGAACATTGACACACTTATTATAGCAGGTGACCTTTTCGACAAAGAAACTCAGAATTACTCCGAATTTGATGAATTTTGTAAAAAAGAAAGCTACATACATAGTACAAACTATCTAAACAACAAAACCAAGTCAATAAATAATCAAGATAGTGAAGATAATAAGAGTAGTAAAGGTAATGAAAATCAAAATGGCGGTGGCGAAAACAGTACTAATGGAAGAATTAAATTCTATATAATCCCGGGGAATCACGATCCTTCTCTCCGACCGGGTTTTTTTACTTCAGGAAATATCAAGGTTATAACCAGTCCTTCTGTAATAACATCTTCAGCAAACCATTCTGGAAAAAATGCAATTAAGTTTTTTTTAATACCTTACACTCCTGCAAAATCTATAGGTGAGGTTATAGCTGAAGAAAAAGAAAAAAATAACATTCCTTCTAACCCCTGGATTCTTGTGGGACACGGAGATTATATAGCAGGATTGCGTGAACCAAACCCCTATGAACCAGGTATTTACATGCCTTTAACTCGAAACGACATTGATTACTATAATCCGGACAGAGTCATATTAGGTCATATACACAAAAAAATGAGCCTGGGTAAAGTTTACTACCCAGGATCTCCATGCGGCCTGGATATAAATGAAACTGGAAAGAGAAGTTTCTTAATCATTGACACAGACACTCTTGAAATAATAGAAAAAAATGTCAAAACTGATTATATATTCTTCAATGAAACCCTGATAGTTCTTCCCACAACTAACGAATTCGACTATATCAAAGAAAAAATATCAAAAATGATTAAAAAATGGGAAGCAGAAGAAGAAAATATACAGAAAATAAGAATTCGCCTTAAAGTCAAAGGATTTACATCCGACAGAAATAAACTATTTAATGTAATTAAAGAGTCACTTAAAAACTTTTCCTTCTATAACAATGAGGAACCTGACTTAACTGAGGTTTTATTATTTAGCGATCCGGAAAGAATAACCATAATTGAAAAAGTAAGAGACCAGATAGAAAAACTTGAATGGAATGAGGAACCTGCCACAAAAGATGATATCCTGGAAAAGGCTTTGCATTTAGTTTTAAGAGAAATCTAGGCTTTTGCAAATTGCAAAATCTGGACAATACCAAACTAAGAAGCAAATAAGTTATGCCAATAAGAATCAAAAGTATATCAGTAAAAGACCTCGGTCCAATAAAAAATCTGGAAGTAAAATTTGATCTTTTTAACCTTATATATAGTAAAAACGAAAGAGGTAAAACTTTTCTTACAGAGTTTATTATCCGTTCCCTGTTTAGAAATATAACACGCTGGAGTTATTTAAGAAAAGGTGGCAAAGGTAAAGTTGTAGTTGATGGGCTTGAAAATTCCTCAATTGAGTTTTATCCTGCATCTAAAAAAAAGCTTGAAGACTACTGGCAAGAAGATGAGAAAGGGATTCCTCTTTCAATGGCAAAACTTTTAGTAGTAAGAGGAGGAGAAGCAGGGATAGAAAGCGATGAGGAAGGTATAAGTAAATTTATGATTAAGGAAGTTCTGTCAGGCATAAATATTCTTGATAAAATTGATAAAGATAGTAATATTCCTGCAACTATAAAAAAGGCAGAAATAGAAAGTGGCCAAATAATTATATCCCGACAGGGTGAAGGAAAAAAACTCGACGATGCAAAACAAAAGCTAAGAAAACTTGAAGAATTATTTGAAAAAATAGAATCCCAATATACGCAAGGCATTCTAAAAACCTACAAATCAGAAGAAAAAATACTTAAGGATAGACTTGAGCTTATTAAAAAAGCTAAAAGACATCTCGCCTACAAGACTTCTGAAGAAGTAAAAAGGTTAGCTGAAATCCTGAAGGAAATTCCTGAAGATAAGCTTAGTGAAATCGAAAAAGATATCACCCGTTATACAGAGAAGAAAAACTTCTACAACGACCAGAAAGAAAAATATAACATAGCACTTGAAAAAAGCAAAGACTTTGACTGGCTGGAAAAAGCAACTTCCGTATATAAGGAATTGCTTTTAGAGGATACAAAAAAACAAGGTAAACTTTCACCTTTGATGTCTACTTCGGGAATTATTAGCTGGGTTTTGTTCTGGGTTTTAATTTCAATTTTTATAACTTTTTTTATCTCTCGCAACTTTTCCATTTATCCAATAAATGAAATGTCTATTCTTCCACTACTCTTCTTAATAATGCTCTTTTGCACTACAGGAGTAGCTATATTCCTCGTATTACATTTCTATGCAAAAAAAATGCATAATTATGCAAACCAGCTACTACAGAACGAGGAACTTAACAAAATAAGACTTGATTTCAAAACCAGAACCGGGAAAGAACTTACAAGCATAGTAGATCTGGAAAATGAGCTAAAAAACCAGGGAGAATATAATAGCCAGGCAAAGACAATAAGAAGCGAGCTTAATGCAATAGAACTTGATTTAAAAAAGCTTTCTTTCCAAATTGAGAAAGATATGCTGGATATAACAGGTGAGAAAGTTGAAGAAAAAGATTGGGATAAAAAAGTTGAAGAGCTAAAGAGAAAAAATAGAGAACTTAAAGATATGCTAGACAGGGAAAGAGAAAAGCTAAATAAGTTAAACATTCCTGAAATAGATTACTTAACAGAATGTGTAAGTGAAATATACTCTCCTGATAAATATGAAGAAGTTAAATTAGAACTTGAAAATATAAGCAAAAAAATTGAAGAACAAGAAGGAAAACTTACAAGTCTAAAATATGAAATTTGTAAGGAGACTGGAGATGACCCTAGCATTGGCTGGGATGCTCTTATAGAAAGTCTACAAAAGAAAATATGGGAGGCAAAAGAAGAGTTAAGAGAAATAACTTCCAGTATTGCAGCTGGAATTATAGTTCACAATATTGTTTCAGAGCTAAAAGAAGAAGAGGATATAAAAATTCAAAAAGGGCTGGAATCCAGTATGGTGCTAAATCCTTTAAATGAGATCACTAAAAGATATAATAAACTTTTCCTGGAAGGGGAAAAATTATTTGTATCAGATAATTATGAAAGCTTTGAACTAAAAGACTTAAGTACAGGAGCAAGAGAACAGGTAATGCTGGCATTAAGAATTGGATTTGGCTCCAGTCTGTTAAGAGGAGACAGTCTCTTTCTTATATTGGATGATGCTTTTCAGCACTCAGACTGGGAAAAAAGAAAGATTATCATAGACAAGCTTTCAGATATTGCAAAGAATGGATGGCAGATAATCTACCTAACGATGGACGACCATATAAAAAGTTTATTTAACGAGGTTGGCAGGAAGTTTCCCGAAGGCCAATATGTAAGTATCGAATTGTAAGTATCGAATTGTAGTTAAACCTGGCACTCTGATATGAACTTATCCATAGACAAACATAACACACTTAACAATCAAATATGACTTAAAAAGATAATTAAAAAGATAAGATGTAATTAAAAAGATAAGATGTAATTAAAAAGATAAGATGCAAATGTTGGCCTTATATAGATGGCTTCATATACTGCTTCATATACTTTTAATTTAGCTAAATGAGCTTCTGTAAGTAAGGAGAGTAGAGATGCAGATTGAGGGATATAGTTTTGGATGCATAAAGATTGATAGCAAAAAGTATAGATCCGACGTCATAGTTTTTCCTGAGAAAGTTAGAGAAAATTGGTGGAGAAAAAGTGGCCATTTGGTTGTAGAAGTGGATATAGAGGAGATATTAGAATACAAGCCGGAAGTCCTTGTCATAGGAACTGGTGCTTATGGATGCATGAAGGTTGATGAGAGTGCCAGAAACAAATTGGAGCTGTATGGAATTGAATGTGTAATAAGACCAACGCTTGAAGCTGTAAAGGAGTACAATAGACTAAAAGAAGACAAAAAAACTGTGGGAGCGTTTCACCTCACCTGCTAAATGACTTAGGTAAAGTTAAATAAATGGGGTCAAATGACATGATTGTCTATTTTGAAATGATAATATGAAAATATAAATAAAATTACCTTTACTAGATCTTGGCGCTATAGGAAAAATGATCCATGTTTTGTGGTGCAAAAAATTATTCAGTATTTAGTAGAGCGGTGGGACATTTAAGATAGATAACAGGGAAGCCAGGAAATAATCCCATAGAAAATATTTTTTAGAAATGCTATGGGCCGGAAAAT
>JACIXO010000082.1 GCA_014360385.1 Actinomycetota bacterium
TACAAAGTCAAAAAAATTAGCTTCTCCCCAGGCATAAGTTAAAACATTTTGGTCGCTTAATTTTCTAAGTGGCTGGATTTCTTTTGTTTGTTCTTTTAAGTAACCTAAACTTTTGTTGAATTCTTTAAGTATTTTTTTTGCTATGGGCTTTAGGTTTCTGTCCTTAAGGTTTTCTTTCTGGATTTTAAGTTCTATATCAAGAATTCTTTTTAGATTGTGGGGCTCAGCATTTTTGTAAACTGTCCTTAGCAGGTTTAGTTTTAAGTAATAGTATTTTCGCTGGAAGGATGTTGCATCGTCTCTGAAGTGATAGCCAAAGCGGTGGTAGCAAACTGATGCTGGACATGATTTAAACTTAAAGCCAAAGAGGTTTGCTCTCAAGCAAAAATCTATATCTTCATAAAATAGAAAAAATGTTGGATCTATCTCACCTACTTTTTCAAATTCAAAAGCACTGGTTTTTAAGAATGCTGAAGTAAAAGATACGCTAAGGATGTCTTCGGGGCGGTCGTATTGATCAAGATCAAGCTGTCCAATCCCCTGATATACAATGTAGAATGAATCGTCAAGGGAAAGTCCTACACTTTCTATGAAATCTCTGTCATAAAAGAACTTTATTTTTGGTGCAAGCCCAAGGTAGTTATCATCCAGAGACTGTATTTGTGATAAGAATTCTTCAATCGCGTGGGTGTCATAGACAACATCAAAGTTGGATATAAGGACGTAGTCAGTTTCCACATACTGGAGTGCTTTGTTTATTGCTGCACCCAGCCCAAGATTTTCGTTTGAATATACTATCTGTATGTTTCTGTTACTGTTTCTGTTACCATTGTTTTCGCTGTTATATTCTCTAGCTACCCTTTCCAGAGCATTTTTGTTTTCATTGGTTGAGCCGTTATCAAATATAATGATATTGATGTTGTTATAGGTCTGTCTTTTAAGAGAGTCAATGCATTCCTTAAGGCATGGATAGGAGGAGTTAAAATTAACTATTACAACTGTTACTTCTGCTTCTTTCTTTTTTACTTTACTTTTATCTTCTTCTGCCTCTGTTACTACTCCTGTTGCCACTCCTTCTCCTCCTTTTCCTGGTGTTTCTATTACCGATTCTTTTGTTTTTGCCGTGGAAGTTTTTTCTAAGAGGTTTTTAATTTCCCTATCATAACTATCTATAGCTTTTTCCCATGAAAAATTTTTAGAAAATTCCTTTGCATTTTTTCCCATTTCTTCACGCAAGCTGTGATTGGTTATGAGAAGCTTCAATTTTTCTAGAAATTCATACTTATCTTTGACAGTAAAACCTGTCTTTCTATCCGATACAACTTCAGGGTGAGCGCCTATTCTATAGCACAAAACAGGCTTTCCAAAGCTTTGAGCCTCGAGCGCAGGTAGATCAAATCCTTCCCAGTGGGAGCACGTAACGTAGATGTCGGATAAGTTATATAAAAGAGGCATTAGACTTTCAGGGGCGTTACTTATGGAGAGCACACCTTGATTTTTAAGATATTCTTCGTCATTTTTTGAGCCATATCCTACAGTTAGGAGTTTTGTGTTTGGGTATTTTTCGTGGATTTTGTGATAAATCCAGATTAGCTCGTTTAAGCCTTTGTAGGGCTGATTGGTGGGGTTTAGTCTTCCAACGTAAAGAAGCACTATATCATTTTCTTCTATACCTAACGTTTGTTTAAGCCTGGAGAAGTCACCAGTATATGCCTTTCCCTCTTCATTAATTGCATTGTCTATGCAGCGATCAGTCACTATGCTATTGGTTTTGATATTTGGTTGGTTATTTGATCGGTTGTAAGTGATGTCCTTTTTGCTTGTATCGAGCCCAATATCTTTCATTTTCTCTGGACTAGCAAGTTTCTGTGCCTGGATATAGTGGTAATGGTCGCAGCCATTGTAAATATAAGTTGCTTTTTTTCGAAGATATGCCGGGAGAGAGTTTATAAGAAACCTGGATACACATACAATCTTGTCTGATTTTGTAAAGTAAGATAAGTTCTGGCTTATATTTAGATAAGTATAAAAAAGTCTTCTTTTTAGGGGCAGGCCTTTTGTTGAAATTATTCCGTGATCAACTATGATTACAGGTTTTTTAAGACGGGGGGCAAGGCAGTAGAAAGGATATGATTGGATAATGAAAAGATCTATATCCTGGTTGTTGAAATAATTTACAAATCTTCTTATTTTCTTTTCGTAAACAAAAGGGTTTGTTGCCTTTGTGGGTGGAAGACTTATAATTTTGTAAGATTTTCGGTTTGTAAAGGTGTTGTCGTGGTGATTACAGTATACCCTGCAGGTATATCCTTTTTTTGAAAGACCCTCTGCAAGCCTATCTACAACTAAATCTACCCCGTGCCCAATTATCATTCTATCAGTTAGAAAAGCTATTCTATTCATTTTAGTTATTTAGTTATTTAGTTATTTTCCAGGAGGATTTCTAATTCTTTTAGAATGTCTTCTAAGCTTGTTTTGGTAGACTCTTCAAGTAACTGTAATATCCTTAGCATCCTCAATTTCCTTAATCCTTTGTTTCAGTTCTTCTAAGGATTTTACATATGCTTTCCACTCAATGTAGTCATCCCATTTTTCAAATTTCTCGGTTTCTTCCTCCTTAATGGTTTCGGAGTAATTGTCAAACGAGCACCCATATTTTTTTTCAAATAGCTCTATCTTTTCTTTAACCATTGCTATCTGAGATATGATTTTAAGTTTTTCATATTCCTTAATTTCATACTTTGGTATTTTTAAAGTTTTCATACTTATAACCTCTTGGGTAATAATTAATACTTAGACATAAATTCTTCTTTGACACCTTGTGGGTTTTTATCTACCATCATCTACCAGATTCTCTTATTATAACATTTATCCAGGAAAATATAATTGTTTCAAATTTCATAGGAGGGAATATATAAAATATACAATAAGTTATATTTTATTACCTTGTAATTGTGGAATTTTGGTGACTATTCAAATAAACCAAAACAAACTAAAATGGCAGGATGAAATCTGGTGTTGAAAGTTGCCAAAAACCATAATATAATGAAAACCTTTAATTTGAAGGAATATTTTAACAAGGATAAGTTATTATGGGGAAAAAATATAAAACAATGATTGATAAGTTTGGTCATATTGTTATTCCCAAAAAAATCAGAAATAGTCTTGGGCTTTCTCCGAACATAGAAATAGAGATAGAGGAAGACGCTGATACCATTGTAATTAATCCAAAATCAGAAGAGCCACTTATTGTAAATAAAGAGGGTGTTTTAGTAATAAAAGGTGAATTAACAGAATCAGCAGAGGATTTTTTGGAAAGAAATCGCACCAATAGAATAAAGAATATTTTGAAGGATTTTCATTAATGAAAGTTCTTTTTGATTCGTCTGTAATAATTGCTGGTATTGTTGAGTCTCATCCCTAAACATTTACAATCATTACCCCTGGCTTCAAAAGGTAAAGAAAAAAATTTTAGAAGGGATTATATCTTCCCATTCTTTAATTGAAATATATTCAGTTCTTACATCTTTTCCTGTGAGTCCAAAGGTTACCCCAGGAGTTGCCTGTAAATTAATACGAGAAAACATAATTGAGGATTTTGAGATCATAACTTATAGGAAAAATGATTACATATCTATAATCCAGAGTTTGGTTGAAAATCAAATCAGTGGTGGTGCTAGTTATGATGGTCTGATTGCTTATGTATTATATAAGGTTAAAGTAAATAAAATATTAACTTTGAATAGAAATGATTTTATAAGAGTAAAGCCAGAAGTATCAGATATTATTATTGAGCCTTGAAAAATAGCTTAGGTGTCTTTCCTGAGACATGTTATGGGTGTACCTTCCTCTTATGTCCAGTATTAAGGTTTCTGGTTTTTGATTTGATAGACTTGAGCCATAGGAAAAATGAAGGTTGGCAATGTAGAATAGAATTACGAGGAAGTTTTATAGAACATAAAGGATGCTATTCGTATTCAGTATTTAAACAGAACGAAAAATAGCTGAAGAAAAGCTTAAAGAAAGTTTCCAAAGGTTAAAGAAAGTTACCAAAAGTTATAGAAAGCTCTAAATGGTATAATGAGTGCTTTAGCCTCTATAATAGAATCCAGAGACCCTTATACTTCCGTTCATCAAAAAGAGTGGCGACACTAGCCACTGGCATAGCAGAGGAGTTAGGTTTAGATAGAGATAAGATAGAAGCTATAAGAATAGCAGCATTAATTCATGATATAGGAAAGATAAATATACCCAATAAGTATATATTAAAAGGGGATAGATACATAACAAAGTTATGTGTATCTACCCTCATAAGCCTATCATTTCTATGTAGTTGGCTATGTACTTGGCATGGAAAACTATAATTTTATCATGTTACTTTATTACTTATCCTTATTTACTCCTTAGCTTCTTTTTCTTCTTTTTCCAGCTCACTTAATCTTTTCTCAATCTCACCAAGCTGTTGTTTTAGAAAATCAGCCTGTTCTTTCAATATATTCTTTTCCTGCTCAACATCGATACCTGGTGCTGAACCAGAAAAAGGTGGACTAAATGGTGCACCTGCATATACGTAAGGTGGATAAAGTGGCGGTCTCACCGCACCTCCCCATGCGGGAAGTCCAATTCCATATCTATACCATCCTGGTAGACCTGTAGCCCAGTACCAATTTCTAAAACCTCTTCCTCTACCAAATGCACCAGCATATAATCTACCTCCTGCTCCAAAAAATCTACCTCCATATGGATTCATAAATCCTGGAACAGGATAACCAGCACAATAACCTGCTGCTCTTCCTGTCATCGGACCTAAACCCATTGGTCCAGTTCCATCTCCCCTTGGCATATTCCCACCTCCTGACAATTTAATTTTAGATTGTTAATTTTAGATTATGAACCTATGTTCACTTGTATTTTAATGAACATTGGTTCATATGTCAAGAGAAATTTTATACTTATAATAGAGAAGAATTTACAAGAGCAATGACACCTCATCCCCTGTTGCCTAAGCTGTAAAAAGCTGTAAAATTATCATAGATTATTTAGAAGTCTGTGCTCATACTAGGATAGCGGGGCTTTAGGACTGTAAAATTATCATAGATGCTTTAGAAGTTTTTAAAGGAGAGTTTTAAGTGGAAAACGTTAATTTCTTGCTTCCAAAAGTTTCGGTGGTAATTGTAAATTACAACGGAGAAAAGTATATAAAAAATTGCATAGAAAGTATAGGCAAAGTTAACTATGATAGCCAAAAAATCGAAATAGTAGTAATAGACAACGGTTCTAATGATAACTCAGTAAATCTTATCAGAGAAAATTTTCCTCAAGTTACATTAATCACTAACAAAAAAAATATAGGCTTTGCTCCTGCAGTTAATATGGGAGCAAGGGCAGCAAGCGGCAAATATGTTGCTATTATAAATAATGACATTGTAGTTGATAGAAACTGGCTTATTGAACTTGTAAAGGCGGTAAATGGGGATAGCGAGGTTGTTTGTGCAGGCTCTAAGGTGCTAAATGCTGATGGCACAAAGATAGATTTTGTTGGAGGAATGGTAAATTTTGAAGGAAAAGGTTTTCAGATTGATTATGGAAAACCTGTGTCCGAGGATATCCATAATCAAGAAATGTACTATTTATTTGCAAATGGTAGCTCTATGTTAGTAGATAGGGAAGTGTTTTTGGAAGTAGGTGGCTTTGATGAAGATTTCTTTGCTTATTACGAGGATGTAGATTTTGGGTGGAGATTGTGGGTGCTTGGCTACAAGGTAGTTTTTGTTCCCACTTCCATTGTTTACCATGTTCATCATGGAACTTCTAAGGCTTTTAGTGAAGATAAGTTAAGGTTTTTGAAGGAAAGAAACTCTCTATATTCAGTCTTTAAGAATTATGATGATGAAAATTTAGCCAGGACACTTTCAGCTTCGCTTGCCAGTGTTTTTAACAGGGTTTTTGTGGATTTTAAGTTTGATTATAAGAACTATTATAGATTTGACATAATAGACTCAGGAATACCTGCATGCTCAGGTATCCAAACGGTGGGGGGGGAAGAAGAAGAGACAAGGACAGAAACAGAAGCAGGGAGTTCTGAATCAAATTCAGGGGATGTTTCAGAAGAAAAGAGAGTTTCTGAAGAGATTGACAATTTAAAACTGTCAAAAGAGCCTCTTTCTTCTCTTATGGCTGTAAAGGATTTTCTTGACAATCTTCCAAAACTAATAGA
>JACIXO010000083.1 GCA_014360385.1 Actinomycetota bacterium
TAACTCAATTTTTAATTATAACTTATTTACTCAAGGCAGTTGAAAAGATTTTTTTCACTAATTTACAACTTATCTGGCTGGCTAATATACAAGATTGCTACCCTTGCTGCAATCCTTACCCCCTACCCTTTATCCTACTTTATTTCAGTCACAATAGCGAGATTATGGTTCATGACTGGCTGGAATGTAAACATTATAAAAAACAATATATCTAGAGCTCTAGATCTTGATATAAAGAGTAAAAAGGTTCACATAATTGCAAAAAAAATTTATTATAACTGGGCAAAGAATATTTGCGATTTTCTGAAGCATCCCATAATTTCAAAGGATAAACTAAAAGAACGAATAGAGCTTGTCGGTCTTGAAAATCTTGACAAAGCTTTACAAAAAGGAAAGGGTGTTGTTATATTCACTGCCCATATTGGAAACTTTGAGTGGGGAGCCTGCCGAATTGCAGTAGAGGGCTACAAAATATGGGGTGTAAGTCTTGTCAGAGAAAATAAACTTCTGAATAAATTTTTTGAATCATACAGATTATCCAAGGGATTAAAAACCCTCTACATTAACAAGATGCTTAACGTTTTCAAAATACTTAAGGATAATGGGATAGTAGCTATTCCAACTGATTGGGATCCAACCAACAAAGCCAGGGTTTACAACTTTTTCGGGAAAAATGCTATTATCCCTGATGGCTCTGTCAAAATTGCAATGAAGTCAGGAGCCCCACTTGTGCCAAGCTTCATATTCAGGAAAGGAAAATACAATCACCTCCAGGTTATTGAAGAGCCAGTCGAACTTATTCATGACGAAAGCCTGGACAGTGAGACACTATTAAATAAAAATATGGAAAAAATGATAGAAGTTCTCGAGAAATATATAAAGGAAAATATTGAGGAGTGGGAGCTTTTCCATGACATATGGGTCGATTCCTAAAAATACAACTACTCAAAACAACTATTTCTGGCACACAAAAACTGTTGATGAAGTAATAGACCTTCTAAACACAGATACAAAAACAGGTATTACTGAAGAGGAAGCACGAAGAAGGCTTGAAAAGTTTGGATACAATGAGCTTGAAGAGAAAAGGGGGCGCTCGCCTTTAAAAATATTTATCTCACAATTTAACGACTTCATGATATGGATCTTAATTGCAGCCGCTTTTGTTTCAGGCTTCCTTATAAGAGAAGTCCTGGATGCAATAGTCATATTAGTAATACTTGTTATAAATGCAACACTTGGCTTTATCCAGGAATTTAGAGCAGAAAAAGCGCTTCAGGCATTAAAGGAGCTCTCTGCTCCAACTGCAAAGGTAATACGAGAAGGAGTTGAGAAGAACATAAATTCAAAACTCCTGGTTCCCGGGGACATCATAAAGCTCTCAGTAGGAGACCTTGTTCCAGCTGACTGTAGAATTATTGAGGAAACAAATCTTTTATCAGACGAGTCTCTAATTACAGGCGAATCCCTACCAGTAGAGAAGACCACAAGCCAGCTTGAGGATCAAAGTCTTCCAATAGGAGATAGAAAAAATATGCTTTTCAGCGGAACAACAATAGTAAAAGGGAGATGCAAAGCAGTAATAGTAGAAACCGGAAATAAAACTGAAATTGGTAAAATAGCAAGCCTTGTACAGGAAAAAGAAGAGCTTACCCCTCTTCAGAAGGAGCTTAAAGTAGTTGGTAAGAAAATTGGTTTTATATGTCTTGCTGTAAGTGCCATCGTATTTCTTTCAGGGATACTTAAAGGGAATGAGATAGCAAATATGCTACTTGTTGCTGTGGCTCTTGCAGTAGCTTCTATACCTGAGGGTCTTCCTGCTATCGTTACAGTATCTCTTGCTCTTGGTGTTCAGAGAATGGCTAAAAACAATGCCATTGTCAGAAGACTTAGCTCTGTGGAGACACTGGGCGCTGTCACTGTTATATGCACAGATAAGACAGGGACTCTTACAGAAAACAGAATGAAAGTAAGAAAGATATTCACAGGTCTGGAAGAATTCGACTTATACGAAAAAATACTGAAGTACAAAAGTAGAGATATTGTCAAAACTGAAGAAGATAACAAAAACAATCAAAGTCAAAATAACGACTTTCACGAAGTAGAACAGGGAAAGTTTTTAAATACTTTTGAGAATAACTTAGCCCTAAAACTTCTTGTTGAAAACGCAGTACTTTGTAATGATGCTTACTACCAGGATAAAACAAAAAGAACGTTTGCTGGTGACCCTACTGAAGTTGCTCTACTGGAAATGGGGGAGACCTTCTCACTCAATAAAAGTTCTCTTGAATCTAAAAAGCCAAGGTTAATGGAGGAGCCTTTTGACTCGATTCGAAAAATGATGAGTACCATTCACGAAATCTCTGAAGATAACTTTTTCCCTGAAATCTGGAATCACACACAGGAAAGCCACTTCTGTAAGAGTTCTGCACAAGTACAAGGTAACCAGAAAAATTCAGACATGCCCGGTAAGCCAAAATATATTCTTTTTTCTAAGGGAGCTCCTGAAGTTATTTTGGAAAAATGCTCTAAGATAATAAAAAATAACAAAATCGAAGACCTTACTCTCAGCGATAAAAAAGAAATCCAAAAAATTAACTCCCAGCTTGCAGAAAAAGCTATGCGCAACCTTGCATTTGCGTTCAAGTACCTCGATATTCCCCCACCAAAAAATGAAGTGAAAAGTATTGAAAAAGATCTCATATATTGTGGCGTAGTAGGAATGATAGACCCGCCAAGACCTGAAGTTTATGATGCAGTTGAAAAGTGCAAGAAAGCAAATATAAAGGTAGTCATGGTGACAGGCGACCATAAGCTTACAGCAAAAGCTATTGGCGAAGAGATTGGAATAGTGAGTGACAATGACATAGTAATAGATGGAGAAGAATTTAATAAGCTGTCAAAGGAAGAACGTGAAGAGATGATTGAAAATATAAAAATATTTGCAAGAGTTTCACCATCAACTAAAGTAGAGATAGTTGATGAACTTAGAAAAAAACATCACTTAATAGCAATGACTGGAGATGGGGTAAATGATGCTCCATCTCTCAAGAAGGCTGATATTGGAATAGCTATGGGCATTACAGGGACAGATGTAAGCAAAGAATCAAGTGATATGATATTAACTGATGATAATTTCGCTACCATAGTAAAAGCAGTAAAAGAAGGAAGGGTTATATACGATAATCTAAGAAAATTTATTCTATTTTTACTTTCATGTAATATTTCAGAAGTTCTTCTTATGTTTATTGCTATCGTTTTTGGTGACTACATATTTTACCTGATTACTGGAAATGGTGGATATTTATATGTGCCTCTTCTACCAGTACAAATCTTGTGGATGAACTTAATAACCGATGGTCTTCCAGCAATGGCCCTTGGAGTAGACCCTCCAGAAAAAGATGTGATGGAAAGAAAAGCTACCAAAGAAAGAGAACCAATTTTAAGTAAAAGAAGACTTACAATAGTTACGTGGCAAGGCTTAATCCTGACACTTGGTGCGCTATTTGCTTACTTTGCAGGGCCTTTCATCTTTTATGGAAACCAGGTGACACAGGGCACCACCAATAATGTGAGAGTATTCCAAACTATTGTATTTACAACTCTTGTCTTTGCCCAGTTACTCCACACCTATAATTACAGGTTTGAGAAAAAAGGAATGTTTAGTAAACATATCCTGGAAAATATGTTTCTTAACTTAGCAGTCATGGCTTCTGCTCTTCTGCAAATAGCCATTATATATGTGCCTTTTCTACAGAATGTATTCAACACAGCACCTTTAAATATTGAACACTGGACAATTATACTGGGAAGCTCTATTGTTTCTGTTTTCTTAATAAACTTTATAAACGAAATCACTTACAAAAGAAAAAGTATAGTTGTAAATGAGAAGACAAGTGAGTAAGTTGGGTTTTCCTTTTTAAAAATCTGGATATAGAAGAGGTATAAAAATGAACTTTTGTAGTAAAACAAAAAATGAAAAGATAGAAAATGAGAAAGATAAACTTCTTTCTTTGATTAAGAAAAATGCATTAAGATTTGGAGATTTCGTTCTGGCATCAGGTGCCCGAAGTAATTATTACATTGATGCCAGAATGATCACACTTGATGCAGAAGGGTCATATCTTGTAGCAAAATTAATTTTAAAAATGTTAGAAAATGTTGAAGTAGACTCAATTGGCGGGCTCAGCATTGGAGCCGACCCGATAGTTAGTGCAGTCTCAACTTTGAGTTTTATTGAAGGAAAACCACTGCGCGGTTTTATCGTTAGAAAGGAGCCCAAAAAACATGGAACACAAAAGTGGATTGAGGGACCACTCAGAAATGGAGACAAAGTAGCAATTGTTGATGATGTTGTAACTACTGGCGGCTCTATACTTAAGGCGATAGAAAAAGTCAAAGAATATGATTGCAAAATTGTAAAAATAATCTCAATTGTGGACAGAAATAGTGGGTTAGAAAATAAGCTTAAAGACCAGGGATATACTTATGAGCCAATATTTTGCTTAAAAGATCTTGGAATAGATAATAAAGTTCATAAATAGATGTAGACCATAAAGATAATAAAGGTAATAAAGATGATATAAAATTATAAACATCGATAAAATACCTTAACATAAAAATCTATTTTTTATTAAGTTTCTCATATTTATATCCTTAATATCGTGAGAGAAAAGTTTCTTATGAGTTAGGAGGTGTTGAAAAATGTATACAAATAATAAAGAGGATTCTCTAAACTTTGCAAAATATAAAGTTGGAAACTCCTTTCTTGAGCTTGTTGAAGGAGACATCACAATGCAGGATACTGATGCAATTGTAAATGCAGCAAATAAAAGACTTGCACCTGGTGGTGGAGTTGCTGGCGCAATTCACAGAGCTGCAGGACCAAAGTTATGGGAGGAGTGTAAAACTCTGGGTGGCTGTGAAACAGGAGAGGCAAAAATAACAAAGGGATACAATCTTAAAGCAAAATACGTTATTCATACAGTAGGTCCTGTTTATAGTGGAAGTCCAGAGGATCCTGTAAATCTTGAAAAATGTTACAAAAATAGTCTTGAACTGGCTTCTAAAAATAATATAAAAACAATAGCTTTCCCATCAATTAGTACTGGAGCTTTTGGATATCCTATAAAAGAAGCTTCAGAGATAGCTATAAAGGCAATAGCTAGTTATCTAAAAGATCATCCAGAAATTGAGGTTGTTAGAATGGTTTTGTATGGAAGAAGTGACTGGGAAGTTTATAAAGAGACAGCTGATAGTATACTTTCCTGATAAATCCAATTATGTTTTTTTATTTGATAGCTATATCGCTAATCTGAAACAATCATTACACAGATATTAAACTACGGCGGTACCGAAAAAATTAAACAACTTTATTCTGTCTACCCAAAGGAGAATATTGCAAAAGTAATGTCAAATCCAAGAAGTAATATCTTATCACCAAAAGTACTTAATTTTTGGGAAGCTGTCCTCATAATAAAAATCCCAAAAGAGAAAAAAGCAATACCCAGAATTAATCCTTTTTAAAACCCATTCCTAGAATCTTAACTAAAAAATATCTAAAAAACAAAAGAAGTAAACTAATTTAACTGCTTTTACGAGCATTTCGAAAATCCACAGTTTCTGCATACATAGCATCCACCCTCAGGCTCCATTATTCCTCCACACCCTTCCTCCGGGCATATCATTACAGATCTTGGACCTGAGTCGACGTTAAAATCAAATTTATTATATCCTTTAAGATAGAACTCTATAGCCTTTCCAATAGCATCAGGACAGGAAAGAACATGGGTATTTCTATCTGCAATGCAAGTTATACATCTTATTCCTCTTATCTGCTTCTGTATAGAATCTATGTCTATACCCGATCTTATAGCTATACTTATAAGTCTACTTACAGCTTCAGACAATGCCGCACATCCTTCTTCTCCAGTATTGGTAAATACCTCACATATACCATAGTCGTCTGAATTTACAGTTACATATAACTTCCCACATCCACCAATTGAATACTTCTTTGTCATACCATGGGTAACTTCAGGTCTGGGTCTTGGTCTTATTTTCCCTAAAGGCTGTTCCTCTTTCATTTTCTCTTTAATTATTTCTCTTACACCCTTTTCTCCTTCTCCTTCTTTACTCTTTTCTTCA
>JACIXO010000084.1 GCA_014360385.1 Actinomycetota bacterium
TCTTTTCTTCCAAGAGCGATTGCAAAAACATAACCAAAACATACTGAACCAAGTAAGTAACTTGCTATTATAAAAGAGATTTTAAATACAATACTTTTTGTTGTTTCAGTTATAATTATTCCAGTCATATACCGTAAGTTAGCAAGTCTAACCCGGATAACACTTTATAGTAAACTGCATTATAATACGCTTTTTTGATTTTTGGAACAAAGTTACAGTGTAATTTGTGCATTGTTAAAGAATCACAAGGCAATTTTCTGGATACTTTTCATATACTTTTCAAATACTTTTCATATAATGATGTATGGCTATGATTACTGGATGAGAAAGCTGAATGAGAAAGCATTTCCAATTTCGTGATAAGGACAAAGATGAGTCTTTAAAGAATCAGGCTTGGTGTTTCGAAAACCGTTTGAAGGCGAAGCGGGCATGGTTCCTCTCCAGAGAGGAGAGCGAAGCCTGAAAAACCGAGCTAGCTTTGCCTCGCTGGGGCAAAGCTAGCGTGTTTTCGAAACACCAAGCCTGATCCAATAGTATGTTTCCCATCACGGAAAAAGAAATGCTACCTCTAAATGGAGTTTATGTAGAATTATTGTCAGTTATTGTATTGTTGGTTATGTTTGATAAATCAATATTATTCATGTATACTTTTTTGTTGACTCTTTTGTCAATTTTGCAAACCCAAGTTTTGCAAAAAAGGAGAAGGTAGGGTGCTTGAAAAAATTCTACCCTATGTTGAAAAAATCTTAAGGTATGCTAATGAGATATTTGTTATAAAAGATAAAGAGAATAGAATAGTTTTTGTAAATGACAAAATAAAAGAATATGGTTACAACCCCTATGAACTTATTGGTAAGAGCTATCTTTGTCTACTGTCATCTAAACATAAAGGAAGGAGATTTAAGAAGATTGTTGAGGGCAAGATTTTTCTTAATTATGAAGTAGAGTTTGTTACAAGTGATGGGAAAATTGTTGAGGCACTGGAGAGCAATTCTCCCATCTGTGATGATAACGGGGATATACTTTTTGTTGTATCTATTCTTACTGATATTTCCAGGTACAAGAAACTACAAAAAAGACTTCTTGAAAGCACTTATATGGATTACTTAACTGGCCTTTATAATGTCAGGTATTTCTATAAGAGAATTGGCGAAGAAATAAAAAGAGCAAATAGAAAAAGAGAGAATATAGCAGTTGTGCTAATAGACATTGATAATTTCAAGAAGTACAACGATTTTTTTGGCCATGAGGAGGGTAATAGACTACTTAAGGAGTTTGGAAATATAATCAAGAGTAGTATAAGAGAGGGTATAGATATCGGATTCAGGTTTGGTGGAGACGAATTTATAATTCTGGTGACTCAGGCAGAGAAGAACGGGATTATGAGAATAACCAGTAGAATCAGGCAGAAATTTCTTGCTTTGAATACCCAGTTTTTGGATTTAAGTATGGGGATTTCCTACTATGAACCTGGAGAAGACGTGAGAAGTTTGATAGTAAAAGCTGATCAAAACCTCTATAAGGCAAAAGTTTCACAGACAAAGATAGTTGAGTAGCAGAGTAAGTTCAATTTCTTATTAAGATAAAACCTAACGGGGATTTTACCTAACAGGGGATGATTATGCACGAATATTCAATTACTATTTCAATCATAGAAATTCTGCGAGAACTAATTAGTGAAAAGAAAATAAGCAAGATAGAGAAGGTAAATTTCGAAATAAGTCCAGTTGCTCACATAGAACCCGGGTCTATAGAGTTTTATTTTGAGTGTTTGACCAGTGAGGACCCAGTTTTGGGGAATGCCAAGCTTTTGTTTAATACCCAGAAGACTATGGTAAGCTGCATGGATTGTAAAGAAATATTTGAATCCGAAAAAATAAGCGCAGTATGCCCCAGATGTGGCGGTAGCAATACAAAAATTGTAAACACAGATGATATAAGGATAGTCTCTGTAGAGGGCTCATAGCCAATGCTCAAGCTACTTTCCCTTCCTGATATTGACTAAAGTTAGTACTGGGGATAAAATAAGTCAGAACAAAATTTAGAAAACGCAAATTGTGAATGACGTTCTCGATTTACAAATAGCTTGGGAGGTAAATTAGCAGAAATAGAAAGCATGAAGTATGTTATTGCTAGGAAGTTATTTATGAGGATTTGAGATGAGTTTAAGTTTGTTGTAAGCCTTGGAGAACTAATTTAAGTTCTGGTTTTAGGGCAAATAATGGAGTAGTTTGGTGAATAATTAGTAAATATAAGTTAAAAGTAGTTTACTCCCAAAAGTTTTTGAATTTGTAAGGCTAACTTAAAAAGAGAAAAATAAGCCAGAAAAATGTAACAAAACAAAGTGTTTAAAATCTTTTCTTAAAAAGATGTATCCTTCGTAGTTAAAGGTAGCTACAAGATATTTATAGGTATAGAAGTATAATACGGAGGTCTTTGGGAGTCTAGTTTAGAAAAGGATCTATGCTAGTTATAATTTAATAAATGTTGTTACATTTCATATCATAGTGTGTTATATTCTATATATTCTACAGTTAGTGGTACGACTGATAAATTCTTTTTAGTTAGCTTTTCAGCAGTACCTAAGTAGATTTCTAGTAGATTTCTATTAGAATAAGAAGGCAAAAAGCCTCTAAAAATTTAAAACCAGCTATTTGTAAATCGAGCAAGAAACATTTGCTCGATTTTTATTTATAAGGAGGAAGGTTGTAAATGGAGATACTAAGGACTCTTGCAATTGGGGTAGCAATACTAGTGGCTGGATTTCTGGCAGGCTACTTCTACAGAAAGTTTATAATCGATGCTCGCCTACACTCTGCTGAACAGACTGCAAAAAAATTACTGGAGGAGGCTGAAAGGCAGGCTCAGTCTCTTAAGAAAGAAGCTGTTATTGAGGGAAAAGAAGAGATACAAAACATGAAAGCAGAGGCAGAGGAGGAAATAAAAAGGCAAAGGCTCGAACTTCAGAAGCTTGAGAATAGAATAATATCAAGGGAAGAATTATTGGAGAAGAAAACTCATTATCTTGAAAGAAGAGAAAATGATTTGGCCAAAAAAGAGCAGGAACTGGAAGAGATGAAAGGCCGTCTGGGCGAAGTCCTGAAAAAAGAACTTTTAAGGCTGGAAGCCATTGCAGAACTAACCAAAGAGGAAGCAAAAGCAATTCTGATGAAAAAGATGGAAGACGAAGCTAGATATGAAAGCGCTAAGGAAATAAGAAAGATTGAAGCTCAAACCAGGGAAGAAGCTGAGAAGATCGCAAAAAAGATTATTGCTCAGGCAATTCAGAGATGTGCTGTTGAGCATACAAGTGAGACCACTGTCTCTGTTGTGAATTTACCCAATGACGAGATGAAAGGTAGAATTATTGGTAGGGAAGGCAGAAATGTGAGAGTGTTTGAAAACTTAACAGGCATAAACCTTATAGTTGACGATACTCCAGAAGCGGTGATTTTGTCTTCTTTTGATCCTGTAAGAAGAGAGATTGCAAGGATTACTCTGGAGAATCTTATTATGGATGGAAGAATTCATCCAGCCCGAATAGAAGAGATGTATGAAAAGGCAACCAAACTTGTTAATAGTGAAATAAAACTTGAAGGTGAGCAGGCTGTGTTTGAGACTGGTATCTCTGAAGTAAACCCCAGTCTTATAAAGGTGTTGGGAAGATTAAAGTATAGGACAAGTTACGGACAAAATGTTCTTGCACATTCTAAAGAGGTTGCCTTTATAGCAGGCATAATAGCAGCGGAGCTTGGTGAGAATGTAAAAAAGGCTAAAAGAGCAGGACTCCTCCATGATATAGGAAAGGCTCTGTCCCATGATATAGAAGGTTCTCACGCTTTAATTGGAGCGGAATTAGCTCGAAGATTACATGAGGATGAAGAAGTGTGCCATGCTATCGAAGCACATCATAATGAAGTTGAAGCCAAAACCATTCTGGATGTTATAGTCCAGGCAGCGGACGCCATCTCAGGAGCAAGACCTGGTGCAAGAAGAGAAACTCTGGAAAGTTATGTCAAGCGTCTGGAAACCTTGGAAAAAATTGCTACTGAGTTTAAGGGAATAGAGAAGGCGTATGCAATCCAGGCCGGAAGAGAAATAAGAGTCATGGTTAAGCCTGACGAGGTCGACGACGATATGGCGGTAGTGCTAGCGAAAGAAATAGCACGAAAAATAGAAAGTGAGATGGAGTATCCTGGACAGATAAAGGTAACAGTTATAAGGGAGAGTAGGTCTATAGAATATGCAAAGTAAGTCAGAAATAGTGAAGAATATGCAAAGTGGTTAGGAAAAATGGGAATGGGAAAATATGAATGCTACGAAAAATATCATGAATGAGGGGGAGGGTTTTCAGAAATTTCTGTCGGATCTTGGTATTAATGATATTTTGAAGATAGAGGAAGACCTTGGGAATGGCTATGTAAGGCTTAAAATTTCCGAAGCCGAAAGAAGGCAGGCCTTACAGGACATAAAGTGTATAGAAGACATTATCGTTGAGTTGTTAAGAAACAGTAGAGATGCAAAAAGTAGAAATATTTTTATTGGAACTCGCAAAAGCTCTGCCAGACGAATTATACATTTTATAGACGATGGGGTAGGGATACCCCCTGACTTTCATAATGTTATTTTTGAATCCAGAGTCACATCCAAGCTTGAAGATGGGGTAAGTGATTCCTATGGCTTTCATGGAAGGGGTATGGCTCTTTTCTCTATAAAACTTAATGTAGAGGAAATAAAAATTACCTATTCTAACGAGATGAGGGGAACATCAATATATCTGGTAGCTAATCTGGATAAAATTCCTGAGAAAAAAGACCAATCTATTCTACCTGAGGTTGTAGAAAGTGATGGAAAAGTCGAAATCAGGGGAGGGGTCAATAACATAATAAAAACTTTAATAAATTTCAGTCTTCAAAATGAAGATATAAATATTTTTTATGGAACACCAGCCCAAATTCTTGCCACTATGAGAAAAGCTGCTATTAGGGAAAATAAAGCTCCGGGCTCAAGGAAGGAAAAAATAGGTGATGATTGTGCTAAATTTTATGATTGGGATGATTTTTTTAAGTACATAGAAAATAAGAAAGTAAAAGTGACAGAGATTCCGGGGCTTGTAGATAATTATAGTTTGATGGAAGAAGTAGCCACAAGGATATTTAACATGAATCTATCAACACGGACTGTTCAGAGGATAGTTTATAACGAAATATCTCCTCTAAAACCACTAAACAAATGTTATCTTGATTATTTAAGCCACCCTGAGGTGAAGGAGAATTTTGTACGCATGCGCGTATGTTCTGAAGAAGAAAAAAGCATTGGTGATGAGAAAGAAGCTAGTAGTTCTGGCAATAATAATAGTACTTATAAAAGTGCAGATAGTATAAACAATATAGATGGTATAAACAATATAGATACTGAACATAAAGGTAATTTAGAAGCCAGAAAATCTAAAGGAGAGAAAAAAAACTGGGGAGGAGCGAGTCAGGGAATAAATCTATATGATGAATTAAACCTAATAGGTAGGTTTAAAGATGAAGAAGTAAGATGTATAATTAGTGCTATAGAAGAAAAAGTTAGAGAGATAGGAAGGAAGTACTTTATTACTCCAGGCAATATAGAAATTAAAAGAGCAAATAACATATTAAACATATTAATAGAACTAAAGGAAAAAAACTGAAAAGTTAAAGCAGGGTTAAAGTAAGGTATGAAGTTACTTAAAGTTTCTTCTAAGTCCAGGCCCAATGCTGTAGCAGGAGCAATTGCCGGAATTATTCGAAGTGAGGGTAAACTCCAGATTCAAACTATAGGCGCAGGAGCTTTGAATCAAACTATTAAAGGTATAGCTATAGCAAGGGGATATATCGCTCCCACAGGTCAGGAACTTGTATGCATACCCTTTTTTAAGGATATAGAAGTAAATGGACAAATAAAGACC
Source organism: Actinomycetota bacterium (assembly GCA_014360385.1). Lineage (GTDB taxonomy): Bacteria > Actinomycetota > Humimicrobiia > Humimicrobiales > Humimicrobiaceae > JACIXO01. The sequence continues at coordinate 5,936 of JACIXO010000084.1, forward strand.
GCGATAGTCCTGACTGTGGAATTAAGGTAAAACATTTTCATTCATTTTTGTTCTTCTTTTTGTCCATCCTCTGTCCTATTGTGTATAATAACATAACTATATAATTTCTTTTATACTTTATCTAAGTCTAAGGTGCTT
>JACIXO010000085.1:0-4212 GCA_014360385.1 Actinomycetota bacterium
AGGTAGGGCATCTGCTCTTTCAGTAGCATTTCTAATCTTAGTGTTTTTGATCACTGTAAACTTTTTGAGGAGAATTCTGAAAACAGCCCAGTAGAGTAGCCTAGTTGAGTGAGGAGGTAAAGAGAGAGTGAATAGCATAAGTAGTATAGAAAGTATTTTATTTCGCAATAAGGTTAAACAAGCAACAAGAAGAGTATTATTCTACATTTTTCTAGGAGTCATACTTGGCATAATAATATTTCCTTTCTATTGGCTTGTTGTTACTTCGGTAAAACATGAGGGGCAGACGCAGACATACCCTCCTATATTTTTTCCAAGGAAGTTGACCACTGCACATTACATACACGTTTTTACCAAGGAAGGGATGGGAAAAAATCTGTTTAACAGTGTGACTACTGCTCTCTCTTCCACATCATTGGCCGTGCTCATTGGTTCACTAGCAGCCTATGCACTAAGCAAAACGTACTTGAGTGAAAATATACGAAAGGCGTTTTTAGTAGCTATACTACTAGTGAGAATATTCCCACCAGTAGTCACAACTATGCCTTACTTTTTGATTATGAGTAGAATTGGCCTGTATGATACGCTCATTTCTCTAGTAATTACTTATGTAGCTTTTTCATTGCCATTTGTTATTTGGTTAATGTTGGGATTCTTTCAGGAGTTACCAATTGATATAGAGAAGGCTGCAATTGTAGATGGTTGCAATGTCTGGCAAAGATTTTACCGAATAACTTTACCTTTAACACTACCTGGCCTTGCAACTACGTTAGCATTTTGTTTTATATATGCTTGGAGCGAGTTTTTATATGCCTCAGCTTTGACTTCTCAAAATGCAAAAACATTACCGGTAGTTGTTGGCAGTTTTATCTCGGATAAGTTTGCTCAGTGGGGCCCTATGTCTGCTGCTGGCGTGTTAATGGTGCTACCAGTTTTAGTGTTCAGTGCCTTTGTTCAGAAATATTTGGTCAGAGGTTTGACCTTTGGCGCGATTAAAGGATAATTTGCTACTAAGAGGAATAAAATACTGCAAAATGTTAAATGGAGGTAAGACAGTTGGCACAGATAAAGCTTGAGGATGTAACAAAGAGATTTGGCAAAGTCGAAGCAGTTAAGAGACTTAATCTTACTGTGGAAGATGGAGAATTTGTTACTTTAGTAGGACCATCAGGTTGTGGAAAATCTACTACACTAAACTTAGTTGCTGGGCTGGAAAACCCAACTACGGGATACATATATATAGACGATGAAATAGCAAATATTTTACCTCCTGCTAAAAGAGATGTAGCGATGGTATTCCAGTCTTATGCCTTATATCCTCATATGAATGTTTTCGATAACATGGCTTTTGGACTCAGAATACGAGGGATGAGGGGAGATGAGATAAGAAAAAGAGTAGATGATGTAGCAAGACTACTGGGGCTACATGAGCTTCTAGATAGAAAGCCTGCGGAGCTGTCAGGAGGACAGAGACAAAGAGTAGCCCTAGGTAGGGCAATTGTTAGGAATCCAAAAGTGTTTTTACTTGACGAACCTCTATCGAATCTAGATGCTAAGCTCAGGGTGCAGATGAGAGCGGATCTAAGGTTATTGTTTAAGAGATTGAGAGGAACTGTGATATATGTTACTCATGACCAAGAAGAAGCTATGACCCTCTCGGACAGGATTGTTGTAATGAACATGGGAGTTGTCCAACAGATAGGCCGACCTGATGAGTTATATGACCGCCCTAAGAACATGTTTGTAGCGGGGTTTTTGGGGAGTCCACCAATGAATTTTATTGATTGTGTAGTAGAGGAGCGAAATGATGGTGGGTGGCTTCAGACAGAAAGTTTCGAGGTGAGGATACCTGAAGAAAAGTTATATAAGATCAAGACAATGGGTGGTGCCAAGGAACTTGTTATAGGAATCAGGCCAGAAGATATAATACTAGGACAACCTGGATGTTCTATTGAGTGCATAATTGAGACGATAGAGAACAAGGGTTCAGGCTGCATAATATATTTAAGAACTGACAGTACACGAATAATTTGTACCACTGAGAGGAGGTCGGATCTACCAATTGGTGGTAATGTCAAAGTCGGTTTCAGACTCGACAACCTTCACGTGTTTGATAAAAAAACGGAGCAAGCAGCTTTTTAAGGAGCATCTTTATTTGTGCAGTAGTTGTTCAAGATAAACGTAGAACACTTGACCAATGGAAAGGGGGTATGATGATCGAGTACATTTATTTACAGCCTGTTCATAAAGATTTTCATATAGTTCTGAATTTCCTGATTGAATTTCTAAGGGAGAATTATGGAGAAGAACGACTAGAAGACTTTTTTGTGAAAGCTTCAAGATATATTTATCAGCCACTTATTCAGAGAGTTAAGAATAATGGTATTGTGGAGATAGAGAAACACCTGAGGGCGATCTTTACTAAAGAAGATGGTGAATTTCATATAGGATACAAAGGTCAAGAACTAATATTTGAGGTAATAAAGTGCCCCGCCATATGGTACATGAAAGCCAATAAGATTGAAATCAGCAAGTGCTACTGTAAGATTTCTACCGAAATTGTAACTCAAATCATAATGAAGGAGTGTGGTTATTGTTTTTCGGTTGAATATGATCAGCACAACGGAAGGTGCATCCAGAAATTTTGGAAGGAGGACCAAAATGATTTCTGCTAACGAGTTTATACTATTCTACAACGAGTTGTTTAAATATCTTAACGACAGCTTTGGCAAACATGAGGTAGAAAAATTGTGGGCTGAAATCAAAGACACCTACTGTAAAAAACTCGAGGATTTGATTGCAGAAAAAGGCCTCCAAGGAATGTATGAATATTGGTCCAAGAATCTGATAGAAGAAGGGGGTAAGCATAACATAACCTTGACCAATACCGAGTTCATAATTGATATGCATTATTGCCCCTCTATGGGGAAGCTTCTAAACACTCACGTGCTCCCATATGACGATTATTGTGGGCATTGTCCAGCATTATTTAGAGAAATAGTTGAGAAACAAGGTTTTGAATTTGACTATTATATAATAAATAGAACCAAGGGTGAATGCAGATTGCATGTACGGAAAAGGGAGCTACAGCAAGAAAGCGGTCCTAAATTTAAGATAGTTCAGAGCATGTAGGGAACTATTGGTGAATTATGTTTGTTTGATCCAATTGCACATTCGGAGATTTTCGGAGTCACTTTATGAAGAACACTAATCGAGCTTATATTTTAAAGAACCCAGTTCTGATAACCCCGTTTGAAACGATAAGAGAACACAATCTAGTTATTGATCAGGGAAAGATCTCGAGGATACTTAAAAAGGGTATTTCAATTCCTAGGTTTGATAGGTTTGAGGTGTTTGATTTAAAGGGTGAATATTTTGTTGCTCCAGGATTTATTGATATCCACACCCATGGTGGTGGCGGCGAAGATTGTTTGGGAGGAAATCTTGAGACAATTTCAAGATATAAATTGCGGCAAGGAGTTACTGGCTACTTACCTACATTATTGACGTCGCCGCTTGAGTTGGTTTATGAATCTTTTGAATCAATTAGAAAGTTTAATAAGTCTGAGTTGAGTTCTTCATTACCTAGAATTTTAGGGGTTCATATGGAGGGGCCTTATGTTAGTGAAAAGTATAGAGGAGCACAGCCACTGGAATATCTTAGGAAACCTAATATAGCTGAGTGTAAAGAGATTATAAGTAAGTCACAAGGCCTTTTAAAAATAATGACTATAGCTCCAGAATTAGAAGGTAGTATTGAGGTTATAGAGCTCTTGTGCGGTCATGGAATTATCCCTTCTATTGGCCACTCAGATGCTCCTATAGAAGTTCTGGATTTAGCAATAGATAAGGGTGCAAAACATATTACGCATGCATTTAATGCGTTCGGTGAGATGAGATTTTCAGAACCTGGTGTTAGACACCCTGGTCCTGAGGGTTATATACTGGTTAAGGATGAAGTAAAATTGGAGATTATCTCAGAGATTACTCATGTTAACCCAGTAATAATGGAAATAGTATACAGAGCTAAGAAACCTGAGAATATTATAATTATTACAGATTCATTAAGTGTAAGTGGATTGCCGGCTGGAAAATATAAGATTGGTCTAATGAGCTTAATTTTAGAAGAAAACTCAGATGTTGCTAGGCTTGAAGATGGTGGTTTAGCTGGTAGTGTTGTGCCTTTAAACAAAGCAGTTAAGACTTTTTTGG
>JACIXO010000085.1:4222-6068 GCA_014360385.1 Actinomycetota bacterium
AACACCTCATCAACAATAAATGAGGCAATTCAGATGGCAACTTATAACCCTGCTTGTTCTCTCGGAATTTCCTACCGAAAAGGAAGCATAGAAGTAGGAAAAGACGCTGACCTGGTAGTCTTTGATGAGGATTTTGAAATTAAAAAAGTTTTTATAGAAGGTAAGCTAGTTTTGGATGAAGATTAGTGAAAAAATTAACATAAAATTTAATACTGAAATTTGAGAGGTGGAGGTAAAAAAAGTGGGAAGTTTTAATTACAGTCCGTCTAAGTGGATTCCATACAGGAACAAAGAAGTTATTGAGAGGGTTAGAAAAATAAAGAGAGAAGACATTACTAAACACAATAATCCTGATTACAAGATAAGGGTGGTTAGGGATGATGAGATTGAATTTATATGGGTTACTGACATGTTTTATAGAATAAAGAAAGCAGCTGATGAAGGGAGAAGACTTGTATTAATTGTACCCAATCCTGCGCATTGTTATAGAAAAGTTGCTTATCTTATCAATAAGTTCAGGGTCAACTGCAAAAATCTCTGGACATTTAATATGGATGAGTATGCTGATGAGGAAGGAAATATAGCTCCAGAGTCATTCCCTCAAGGGTTTATGAGAGCCTTTAAAAATTATTTCTATTACCAGATTGATGAAGAATTACGACCACCTGAACATCAAATAGTAGGCTTTACCAATAAAAATCTTAAAGATTATGGAAAGATGATTGAAGACCTTGGAGGAGCAGATGCTTGCTACAGTGGGCCAGGATGGACAGGACATTTGGCTTTTATTGAACCCGATGCACCAGAATTTAAGGCATCTTCTCTGGAAGAGTGGAAAGAGATGGGGCCAAGGATTGTCACATTAAGCCCCTTTACAATAGCTCAGAATTCTCTTCATGGAAGCTTTGGTATGAGTGGTGATTTAGCAATGGTACCACCAAAGGCTGCAACTATTGGACCTAAACAAGTTATTGAAGCTAAGTACAGAATGGATATGCATTTTTTGACAGTTGGAGGAACAAATATCTCGTGGCAACGATTTATAACAAGACTTTGTCTTCATGGTGAGGTTACTCCACTTGTGCCTACTTCAATTCTCCAGACTTTAAAAACGGACGTGTATGTATCAGAAACTATTGCAAAGGACATAGAGCCTGATTGGGATATGGGATATTAATAGTTTTTTCTATTTCAGAAATTTGAGTATTGGATAAATTGAAATTACAGGTAAATAAAAAGGATGGGTAATTTTTTGTGCTTTGACCTGGGTACAAGCAAAATAAAATCGGCCATGGTCAGTGATAGTGGTCTAATTCATTACTTTTCTGAGGAAAGTGCAAGGACATATGATGATGGCAAGTTAATATATCAAAAGCCAGATGATTACTTTAACAAAGTATTAGAAGAAGTTCAGAAGATGAGAAACAAACTTCCTTCTGAGTTTAAGAATGTATGCTGTATTATATGTAGTGGCCAGATGGGGGGAGTTTTAGGAATAGATAAGAACTGGAATGTTGTATTTCCATGGTCATATTCTGTTGATAGAGGTTACATCAAGTATTTGTCTGATATTGAGCACAGATTTGGGAAAGAAATTAGACAAAAATCTGGTGGTGCTCCTACAATAGCAGGCAAGATCTTGTGGATTAGAAATGAATTTTCTGAGGCCTATGAGAAAATTCATAAGTTTTTAAATCTTGCAGGCTATGTTTTGGGAAAAATTTGTGGCCTAAAGGCAAGTGATGCTTTTATAGATTATAGTTGTCTCACAATGACTGGACTTGCAGATATCAAAAATGGCATATGGAATGGGAGAATTTGTAATGCGCTTGGTATTGATGTAGAA
>JACIXO010000086.1:0-676 GCA_014360385.1 Actinomycetota bacterium
TTGCAAGGAAAACAAATGTAAAAAGATTTATAGAAAATAGTTTAAGAGAAGAGTATGGTTTTATCGGAACCCCTCTTAAGTTTAAATTTAAATATTAAATACAGATATTGATAAAGTGTACTATCTAAGCTTGGTGTTAACACTTTATGTTAAAATTATCTGTAAAATGAGAAGACCCCCCGATGCTTTATTGTTATAAACTGTTACATACAACATAAAATTAAGCTTATTTATCTATATTTGTAACAATCTTAGGTGTTTAATATGATTTACTAAATTTCATATAAAAATACTCTGTTTCTAACTGTAAACAGTTCTCTTAGATAGTACAGATAAAGTTTAGACTTATAATGTTTTTAAATGCAAATTTTCTAATGACTACCAGATTTTTAGGGTATATTATACCTATCATACCTTCATGATATAATTTATGTTAAATAAAATGGTACAAATATGTTCCTACAGGATAAAAAAGTTACTAGTTCACATATAAACTATATCATAAATGATAACTTATAGACTTTTTCCCATGCTTAGGGGGTAATAGTTTGTTTATGATACAGTAGCATCCATCACAAAGAGCCCAACCGCTAGGAATATTATCGTTAATAGTTTGTTTATGATACAGTAGCATAGTAGCTTGGGTTATACTTATTATGTATCTAATTATGTATTC
>JACIXO010000086.1:686-6065 GCA_014360385.1 Actinomycetota bacterium
ATGGGTCAATATATAATGTTATAGTATAACTATAGTATGGATATAACAGTTATAGGAGCTGGCAGCTGGGGAACTACACTCTCTGTTATGCTAGCCCACAAAGGATATAATATAAGACTCTGGACTAGAAGTAGTACTACTTTTGAAGAAATAAGTGGCAAAAGGAAAAACACCAGATACACTGGAGAACTTTTCATACCTGGAAATGTTGTACCCTTTATGGACATAGAAAACCATTTTGGAACCCCTGATCTAGTGATATTTGCTGTTCCATCTCATACACTTAGAGAAACCATAAATAGATTCTATAAAAAGCTTTGTGATAGTAAAATGGTGATAAAAGGAGTGGTAAATGTAGCCAAAGGATTTGAAATTGAAACTAACCTAAGACTTTCTCAGGTCATGGAGCAGTGTTTGCCAGAAGAACTTAAGGACAAAATAGTTGTTCTTTCAGGCCCCAACATAGCTTCTGAGGTAGCAAAAAAGCTTCCAAGTGTAACTGTAATATCTTCTCTGAATCAAAAACTTCTGGAGTATCTTCAGCCAGTCTTATCTACAGATTATTTTAGAGTGTATACCAACCAGGATCTTATTGGAGTAGAAGTAGGGGGAGCAGTCAAGAACATAATCGCTATAGCAGCAGGCATATCCGACGGACTGGGATATGGTGCCAACACAAAAGCCTCTTTAATCACAAGAGGGTTACACGAATTAAGTAGATTTGGTACTGCTCTTGGTGCTAAAAAGGCCACATTTATGGGAGCTGCAGGGATGGGTGATCTGGTTGCAACCTGCATAAGTGACCATAGTAGAAACAGACAGGTTGGAGAGAGAATTGGAAAGGGAGAAAAAATAAAGGATATACTTGATAGTATGTACATGGTAGCAGAAGGAATAAAGACTGCAAAAGCTGTTTACCAGATGGCCGTGGAAATGGGAATTGACACCCCGATTACTGAATGTGTATACGAGATAATATATAAAGACTTAAGTCCTCAACTCTCTGTTAAGAAACTCATGTCAAGAAAGTTTAAATCTGAGATTGAATAAGAACCTTGCAAAGTATATCGGTAGCTAAGAGGATATATTGATATTGAGAGGATATATTGACAGCTTTACTAATTATCTGTATTAATTTAAAATAATATATGGTCGGGACGTGGCGCAGCTTGGTTTAGCGCACCAGTATGGGGTACTGGGGGTCGGAGGTTCAAATCCTCTCGTCCCGACCATTATTGTATCGTCTTGAGAATTATACTGAACAAAATCTTACAGAATCTTACATAATGGAAGAGAAAATTAAATTTGGCACAGATGGTTGGAGAGCAGTAATAGCAGATGAATTTACCTTTCAAAATGTTAGAGTAGTAGCCCTGGCTATCTCTGAATACTTATCCTCCAATAACCTTACTAATAATGGAATATTTATTGGCTATGATAATAGATTTTTATCAGAGGAATTTGCAAAAGAAGTAGCTCTCACCCTTGCGGATAAGAACTTTAAAGTTTATCTTTCCTCTGGGTCAGTACCCACACCCGTAACTGCCTTTATGGTAAGAGAACTTAATCTTGATGGAGCAATAATGATTACTGCAAGCCACAACCCTCCCCAATATAATGGTATTAAATTTATCCCCTCTTATGGCGGACCTGCAGTAGATGAGATAACACAAAAGATAGAAAATAATGTAAACCTGGTAGCAAGGAACATAGAAAGATTTGATCGAGAAAAGATAAAAAAGCTGGAAACGAAAATTAACTATGTTTCAAACTTTGAAAAATATAAACAAAAGATTCTTAGGCTAATCGATACCGAGATTATAAAAAAAGCAAAACCTAAAGTTGTAGTGGATCCTATGTATGGAGCAGGGAGTAAAATTTTGCTTGATATATTAAATGACCTTAAAATACATGTTCATCCCTTAAATACTTCCAGGGACCCTCTATTCGGCGGAAAGCTTCCTGATCCAAATGAAAATAATCTTGCAGAAATGAAAGATAAAATGGCAAAAGATGAGTTCGACCTTGGTGTGGCTCTTGACGGAGATGCAGATAGGTTTGGAGTAATTGATGGGAGAAGAATATTTCTAACTCCAAACAATGTAATATCGCTTATCTTGTATTATCTTTTAAAGACCAGGGGGCACAACTCGGATGATATAGTGGTTAGAACTGTAGCAACAACTCACCTGATTGACGAAATCTGTGCTAAAAACAACATAAAGCTTGTAGAAACTCCTGTTGGTTTTAAATATATTGCGCAGAAGATGTTAACCGATAAGGTTATAATAGGAGGAGAGGAAAGTGGAGGGCTCAGTATAAAAAATCACATACCTGAAAAAGATGGGATACTTGCAAATTTACTACTGATAGAAATTCAGTCTTTTCTAAACCAAAACCACGAAGGAATGTTTCTTTCTGATTATCTTAATCAAATATATAAAGAATTTGGGAGTTTCTACAATAAGAGACTGGATTTAGAGGTTCCAATGGAAAAAAAGAATGATGTTTTAGAACACTTCTACAATCAAAAGGATAAAGATATCAAGGGTAGGAGCATAACCAGGATATCAAAAGAAAATGGAATACACATTTCCTTTGATGATAAAAGCTGGGTGCTGGTAAGACCTTCAGGGACAGAACCCCTGATAAGATGCTATATTGAATCCAGAGATAGAGAGTTCTTTCATGTTCTAAAAAACCTCTTCAGCTAACTATTGAATTTACCCCTGTAGGAGCTTTTGTGGAACAAACCATAAATGAGGCTATAAATTTAACTATAAATTAAAATACAGGGCAATGAATTAAAAAATACATAGACGCTACAGAAATGAAAGATTTAAATAACAACCCAAGTAACAATAGAGAAAGCATAGAAGCTAGAGAAACTAAGGACAAAGATATTAAAAACACCGATCAGTTTAAAACAGAATCAATTGAAGGAAAAATAGAATCTGCAGAAGTGTGTGGAGACATTCTGGAAGATCTTAAGAAGATACCTGAGGGAAGAGCAGGAATTATAGTTATAAAAGGACCGAATGTAGGGGAAAAATTTTTTCTTAGCAATATTGATAAGAAAGAGTTTAGAATTGGAAGAAGCCCGGATTCCGACATACTATTGGATGATATAACAGTTTCAAGAAGGCATGCCGTTCTTGAAAAACACAAAGAGGGGTACAGAATATCTGATCTTGGTAGTCTTAATGGAAGCTATGTTAACGGGAAACGAGTAGAAAATAGTGTTTTAAACAATGGAGATAAAATTCAGATAGGAAAGTATGTATTTTTATTCTTTTCACATTAATATTTTTTATTTTTCGATTTTTTATTTTTCGATTTCTTTATTTTTTAAACTCTCCCAGCTATCGGTAAAATGCAACCTGGCAGTCAATATTTAACAATTGGGGAACTTGTAAAGAAACTACAGAAATTGTATCCTGGCCTTACCCGGAGCAAACTAAGATTCCTTGAATCCAAAGGTCTAATAAGCCCTAGAAGAACACCCAAAGGATACAGGATATACAGCTACGAGGATATGAAACTTCTTGGATATATATTAAAAATGCAGAAGGATTACTATATGCCTCTTGAAGTGATAAAGGAAAAGATAAAGGAAGGTAAATTTGTTAAAGATCTTAGCCTTAAAGTGGAAGAAAAACTAGAACATGGGCTGAAAGAGAGCAAGGATGTGACTACAGACCTGGAAATCAGTAGAGAAGTTCAGCTGGAGCTGGGGAAGGAATATTCAATTAGTGAAGCAAAACACCTTTCTGTAGAAGAGCTTAAAGAAAAATACAAACTTTCTCAATCTATGATTGATGAGCTTTTAGAAAATGGCATAATATGCCTGGAAGAGAAGGATGGTAAACAAATAGTAAGTAGTGATGATATTGAGATAATTAAAACAGTAAGCGAACTATCGAAATTTGGAGTTCAGATAAAGAATTTAAGACTCTTTGAAAACTTTGCTACTCGTCATTCATCATTTATACAGCAAATTATATTTCCTTTGGTAAAATCGTCCAGTAAAAACTCCAGAAGAAAGGCACTAAGAGTATTAGCTAAACTTGAGGAAAGTCTCTTTAATTTCTATATTCTTCTGGTAAAGAGAGAAAACAAAAGATTTCTGGAAAAATATAAATGATTTATAAAGAAATGATTTAAGATGAAAGAGATTGTTTGAATGGATTATTTACCAAGAAATCAAAGGTAAAATATTAAAAACATATCTTTTACAGGTTAACACATGTACAGAGAAAGTGAAAGCGGAATAGGAAAAGGTAGAAGAAGTAAAAGTGGAAGAGGAAATTAAATAGATTAAATAGAAGAAGGAAGTGGAAGAGGAAGAGTAGGAGAAGGAGAAAGTTTGAGGCGTGTTTTTTCAGTTTTTCTAAAGATTATATCCCATTTTACATTTTTTAGCTTTATATTTTTTATATTTATTTTTACACCTGGATTTTTATCCTCTTCTTATAAATTTGTATCTTTTTCTAATCTTAACTTTCCTTCTTTTTTAGATTCAAACTCAAATTTAAATTCAGATTCAAATTCAAATTCAGATTTAAATTCAATAACCTTATCAGAGATATCTGATAGAATAGACATACCTTCTAACTTTTCTAATGATAAAATCAAGCTAAATAGACCTCTTTTTTCTGTAGGAGAATTTCAAGCTGGCAAAGAAAAAGAACTTGATGAGAAGAGCATAGTTGCAGAATCAGCTCTTGTAATGGACTATAAAACAGGAGACATTCTCTGGGAAAAAAATTCAACCAAGAAAATGTTTCCTGCAAGCCTTACTAAGATAATGACATCAATAGTTGCAATTGAAAATGCAAAAGATTTAAATGAGCTTGTTAGAATATCAAAAAATGCTTCAGGCAAGAATCATTCTTCTTTTGGGTTTAGAGTAGGTGACAGAATCAGTGTCCTTGACCTTATAAAAGCAGCTTTAATTTGTTCCCATAATAATGCCACAATAGCCCTTGCTGAACATATCTCAGGAAGTGAAGAAGAGTTTGTAAAACTAATGAACCTTAAAGCAAAAGAAATAGGAGCAACACATACCCTGTTCCAGAATACCAACGGCCTTGATTTTGAATCTTTTTATCATAAAACTACGGCTCAGGATCTTGCACTAATTACATCTTACTGTCTTAGAAATGAAATATTCAGAAGAATAGTAAGCACATCCAAGGATTACATATCTATAAATGGGAAAGAAATCGAAATTAATAATACCAATGACCTCTTATCTTACGAATACATAAAGGGAGTAAAGACAGGATATACAGAAAATGCAGGATTCTGTCTTATTCTCTATTCGGAGAAAAATGATATTGAATTAATTGTTGTAATTCTTAATAGCAGCCAGGAAGG
>JACIXO010000087.1 GCA_014360385.1 Actinomycetota bacterium
ATTTCACCATCTGGACCCAATGCTTTTCTTATTCCATCATAGACCGGCATAGGAAGAATAGCGTAGTCGCCAAGTCCCAATCTTTTTATCCCTTTTCCACCGCTTACTTCGTCAAATACTTCCTCAAATGAGGTAAGAGGAATCCCTGGATAGTTGGGTTCAGCTGATTCTCTATATTCCAGCATCTTTCTTATTTTTTTTATGGTGCTTCTATCTTCAGCAAAAGGCTCAGCCTCCGGCCCAATTAAAAGAATCGGCTCCCCTTCTTTAGGGATGATTACTCCAGCAGTCTCGAATAGGGGCCAGTGATTGCTAAGATACAGCACATTTGCAAAATCCGATTCTGTTGAGTGAACTAAATAGGCATCAAGATTTCTTTTCTTAAGCTCCTCTTGAATTTTTCTTATTCTTTCTTCTCTTTCTTCTTTTGGAATTTCTTTTATCATTTTTTCTCCCTTGTTTTGGCGTGTAACTAACTTTTCTATTTTTGATTTACTGTTGCTTCATTTTCTACGTGTTATTTTTTCCACCCATCTTCTCTATCCTTCCCTATTTACTATCACTATTACTGTAATCTATACTGGTGTCTACATGGTATCCACACCAGCCTTACAACCACATGACTCCCTTATACATAACTCTGCATCAACCAGCACTTCCTCTATGTTAGCTAGGTCCTTACTCTTTATTTTCTTAAGGAGCATCTGTGATGCTATTACTCCAATTTTATCTTCAACTTTCTTAAGAGTAGTAAGTGGAGGATAGGTAGCTTCAGTAAACCTTAAATTATCAAAAGAAACTAAAGCTATATCTTCAGGAACTCTAAGTTTTAACTCTCTTAAAGCTTTCAGGCTACCAAGAGCCATAACTGAGTTTCCAACAAAAATAGCAGTTGGCTTTTTGTGAGAGTCTATAAATAACTCCAGTGTAGATTGGTAACCTCCTGATATTTTCCAGTCTGATACCTTAATTAGCTCTTCATCTATTTCTATTCCCGCTTCAGTTAACGCATTTTTGTAGCCTTCCAGTCTTCTTTTCCCGGATGTCTCAAGAAGGGGACCCGAAATGCATGCAATGTCCTTGTGTCCATGTTTTATTAGATGCTGAGTTAAAAGATAAGCTCCTTTCACGTTGTCATGTAAAACAACATTTGTTTTATATCCTTTTACTCTGTTATCAATTACAACAATCGGAACCTTAAGTCCCTCAACAATCTCTTTAATAAAATTGCCTGTTGTTCCCACAGTAGCGAGTATTATCCCATCTACCTGTCGGGACATTAATAGTTTTAAGGCTTCGACTTCTAACTCAGGATTGCTATTGGTAAAACTTGTTAGAAGGCTATAATTATGTTTTTTAAATTCACTCTCTATTGCAAGAGCAACTTCTCCAAAAAACTCGTTCGTTATATCCGGAATAACATACCCAATTGCAAAGGCCTTTTTTTGTCTCAAACTTTTTGCTATAAGATTGGGACGGTAAGAAAGCTCCTCTGCCACCTTCAAGATCTTATTCTTTGTCTCTTCACTAATATCAGGATGATTGTTTAGAGCTCTGGAAACTGTCTTAACAGAAAATCCAGTCCTTATGGCAATATCCCTTAATGTAGTATTTCCCATCTTGGCAAACCTTATATAAAAATTAGATAGGTTTTACAATTCCAAATCTCCAGATTCAGATCTTCACCAAAACAACAATTAATAGCACAAAGTAGCGTAGTCATTGTTTAGTAAACGTTAGCGCTATCGTTAGCGACAACGATTACCATAAATTATAAGGATCTTATCTTATTCTGTCAAGACTTGAATTTCATTTTTTTAGAAAAATAAAACTGGACTATCTACAGGGTGAACCTAAGAGAAATATGCTAAACTTGCTAAGGAAAAGATTTAAGAAAGGAGGTAAGAAGTGCTAAGATAAAGATATTAAACCTGTGGTACAGGTTGCTTTACAGCATAAATTAAACCCTGATCGCTTTTTTGCCATCCTTAGTTTCCAAATCACACCTGAGACAACGGCTCGCTTCTTTAACTGCCACTTCTTCGGACATTGTTAGGTCAACTTCCTCAAAATTTTTTATCCTCTTAGCTGGAGGTAACTTAGGTGCTAATTGCCTATCTGTCACCATTTCTTGACCTATCAACTCAACAGGGGGTAGATATATCGGAGGTCTAGTTAGCTTATATTCTCTAATCAAGCTCATTCCTCTCAAATATTTATCAATCATTTCTGCAGCTACTTTCCCAGAAGAAATGGCATCCACTACTGTATTGGGACCCGTGACTACATCTCCTCCTGCAAAGACACCAGGTAAATTTGTAGCAAGCGTTTCTTTGTCAACAACTATGGTTCCTCTGGTAGAAATCTTTATCATATTACTTTCGTTAAGAAAACTAAGGTCAGGCTCTTCTCCAATTGCTACTATCAACATATCCAGATTAATGCAAAACTCTGAACCCGGAATTGGAATAGGTTTTCTCCTGCCGCTTTCATCTGCTTCTCCTAACTTCATAACTATGCACTCAACTCCCGTAACTCTCCTATTATGAGCAATCACTCTCGTGGGAGCTGTCAAAAATCGAATCTCGATTCCCTCTTCTAATAGTGCTTCTATTTCCTCCTCAAATGCTGGCATTTCCGATCTTGTCCTTCGGTAGAGTAAAAATACTTTTTCGCATCCTCTAATTCGGTTAGCAACTCTAGCAGCATCTATGGCTGAATTTCCACCACCTATAACTCCAACTCTCTTTCCTATATTTACATTCTCGCCAAGATTAACTTTTTTCAGAAATTCCATAGAACTCACAACGCCTTGAGCTTCTTCATTAGGGATATTCAACTTACGTGACTTATTAGCACCTGTTGCTATAAATACAGCCCTGAAGTTCCCTAAAATTTCCTCAAAAGATATATCTCTTCCAACCCACGTATTTGTTATAATCTTTACTCCAGCACTCTTAATATTTTCAATATCAAGTTTAAGCAAACTCTTTGGCAACCTATACTCCGGTATACAAACAGATAGAGCTCCACCTGGTACTTTCAAAGCTTCAAAAATAGTAACGTCATATCCTTTTCTAGCCAGATAATAACCCGCAGTTAGCCCTGCAGGTCCAGAACCAATTATAGCAACCTCCTCATAAGCAGCCCCCTGTTCTCTCTTCGTTTCAGGATATAATTTATTATTTATCGCCCAATCAGTAACAAATCTTTTAAGTGCTCTTATAGCAATTGGGCTTCCCCATTTGCCAGCCTGACACTTATATTCACAGGGATGATGACACACCCTACCACAAACGGATGGGAGAGGGTTGTCCTCAAGGATTATATCAAACGCTTCTTTAAAGCTCTTTCTTGCAATGAAAGATATATACACAGGAACCTTTGTATCAATTGGACAGACATGTTGACATGGTGATGAAATTATTTCCTTGCAAGTCACAGCAGAGCATCTCTTTTTTTCTATATGCAATTTATATTCTTCTCGGAAATATTGGATAGTGCTAAGAACTGGATTTGGGGCTGTCTTTCCCAGACCACACAAAGACGCTTCTTTTACCATTCTTCCCAGTTCTTCCAATTTTTCAACATCCCCCTCTCTACCCTCACCCTCAGTTATTCTTTCCAGAATCTCAAGCATTCTTCGGGTTCCAATCCTACATGGTGTACACTGCCCGCATGACTCATCCTGAATAAAGTCCATAAAGTACCTTGCAAGGTCTACCATACATGTATCTTCGTCTATAACAATCATGCCACCTGAGCCCATTATTGCTCCAAGTTCTTTAATTTTCTCATAATCAACTGGCACATTGAGATACTTCTCAGGTATACAGCCACCAGATGGGCCTCCAATCTGAACTGCTTTAAATTTCTTTCCTCCCCTTATACCTCCTCCAACTTTATAAACAATATCATAAAGTGGCATTCCCATAGGAACTTCAACCAGCCCTACATTGTTTACCGCACCTGTAAGTGCAAATATTTTGGTGCCCTTGCTAGTTTCTGTTCCAATGCTACTGAACCACTGCGGACCGTTTAATATTATCTGAGGGATATTAGAAAGAGTCTCTACATTGTTTATAACAGTTGGCATTCCATAAAGCCCTTCATTCGCAGGAAAAGGAGGTCTTGGTCTTGGCATACCTCTCTTACCCTCAATTGATCTTAGGAGTGCCGTTTCCTCTCCGCACACAAATGCTCCTGCTCCCTGATATATCTCTACATCAAAGCTGAATCCACTACCAAGTATATTTTCACCAAGTAGTCCGTACTCTCTCGCCTGCTCTATTGCATTTTCGAAAGTCTTAACTGCAAGAGGGTATTCTGCTCTTATATAGGCATATCCTTTGTTTGCACCAATTGCTAAAGCACATATGAGCATGCCTTCCAGAACTGAATGGGGATCGGATTCCAAAAGATTTCTATCCATAAAAGCACCTGGATCACCTTCATCGCCATTGCAAACCACATATTTTACCCCATCAGGAGATTTTGCTTTTTTACAAAACTCCCACTTCTTACCAGTTGGAAATCCTGCTCCTCCTCTTCCTCTAAGGCCAGATTCAGATACTATTCTTATTATTTCGTCAGGGCTATACTCAAGAGCTCTTATAAACCCCTCATATCCTTCTCTAGCTATATAGTCTTCTATTTTAAAAGGATTTATCTTCCCTCTATTATGAAGGACCCTTGACTCCTGATACTTGTAGAAATCAAAAAGACTTGAGGTAGAAGTTATTGGTTCTATATCGTGGGCAATTTTACCTCTAATTATATGCTTATCAAATATCTTTCTTACCTTTTTCTCATCAAGACTATGATAAATTACAGGCTCACTATCATACCCTTCTACAGTCAGCATAGGTTCCCTCGAACAAAACCCTACACAACCAGAAGTGGTGTAAATTACATACGTTATATTCCTGCTTTCAATCTCATCTTCTACCATCCTTCTTATCTCTTCAGCGCCTGAGGCAATTCCACAAGTACCCATGTGGACTGTAACTCTGTACTTTTTACTTTTGCCATCCAATTTATTTTCAAGAAGTGTTTTTTCCTTAATCTCAAGTAACGTCTTTGAAGTTAATTTTTTCATAGAATTAATGGACATTCCAGAACCCCTTCAATCTTAGTAGTTCTATCTAACTTGCTAATCCTTCTAATTTACTCTAATAATTTTTTACAAATAATTTATTAATTCTACTTCTCATTTTCATATACCAGCTCCATTACTTTTTCTGGATCTACTCTCTGAAAAACTTTGCCATTTATCATAATCACAGGAGCTATACCACAACATCCAAAGCATCTATCAACATTAAGGGAGAATTTTCTATCAGGGGTAGTCTGTCCAGGACTGATGTTAAGCTCCTTTTCTATCTTTTCAACAATTTTCTTCCCACCTTTTACATAGCAAGCTGTTCCCAGACAAACTCTTATATTGTTCTTGCCCCGGGGAATCATAGAAAATAAAGAGTAGAAAGTTGCAACTCCATATACTTCTTTCTCAGGAAGATTTAGCTCCTTTGCAACTTTCTTCTGAACATCTACAGGTAAGAAGCCTATATTCTCCTGAATTTCTCGAAGAACTGGTATTAAAGAGCCTTTTTTGCCCTTGTACTTCGATACAATCTCTTCAACAATCTTAACCTCACTTTCTTTTAGCTCGTATTTTGGCAGGATTGATACTTCCATGTTAGCTCCTTAATCTCTTTAATACATACAGATTTAATCTCTTTAATACCTATAGATATATCTTTATATTTATATATTTATAATTTGTACTATTAAGTAAATAGGTTTACACTTTCAAATTAAATCTATATAGGATGGTTATAAAAGTGAAAAAATTTACACTTATAAATGTTACAAATACATAAATTTTATTCTTAACTTTTAAAAATTTGTAATAAAATATTTTTTTTTATTAGGTTTTTCTAAATACAATTTAATACTCTACATGAATTTTTAACCTAAATTGTTAATAGTAAATATCATGGAATCTGTATAATATG
>JACIXO010000088.1 GCA_014360385.1 Actinomycetota bacterium
TAAATAGCCCCGGAGGTGCTGTAACCTCTGCTCTGGCAATCTACGATACTATGCAGTTCATAAGATGTCCAGTATCAACAATCTGCATAGGTCAGGCTGCGAGTGCAGCAGCTGTTTTGTTGCTTGCAGGGGAAAAAGGCAAAAGATTTGCTTTGCCTAATTCAAGAGTTCTTTTACATCAGCCCTCAGGAGGGGTTTCTGGCACTTCTACCGACGTTGAGATACACGCAAAGGAAATGGTAAGGATGAGAAAGCTCTTAAATGAAATAATTTCTAAGCACACTGGCCAACCAATTGAAAGAGTTGAAAAAGATACAGAAAGAGATTTTATCCTTACAGCTGATGAGGCCAAAGAATATGGTATAGTTGATGAGGTAATATATAAAAAGTGAGAATAGGTTCCAATGTATTTAGACGAAGGGGAGGGGTGATTTATTTTGACCCAATACGACAAGAGGAAGAATGAGTTTCTGAAATGTTCTTTTTGTGGTAAGTCCCAAAAGCAGGTAAGAAAGCTTATTGCTGGTCCAGGAGTATATATTTGTGATGAGTGTGTAGACTTGTGTAATGAGATAATTGATGAAGAGTTAAGAGAAGAAAAAGAGGTTGATTTTAAAGATTTACCGAGGCCTCATGAAATCTACTCTATATTAAATGACTATGTTATTGGCCAGGAAAGAGCAAAGAGAATACTCTCAGTAGCTGTCTACAATCACTATAAAAGAATAAAGTGTGAAGTTAAGCCTGATAAGGATGATGTGGAAATCCAGAAAAGTAATGTTTTACTGATAGGACCTACAGGTTGTGGAAAGACTTTGTTAGCCCAGACTCTGGCTAAAATTTTAAATGTTCCATTTTGCATTGCTGATGCAACTGCTCTTACTGAGGCAGGCTATGTAGGAGAAGATGTGGAGAATATTCTTCTTAAGTTAATTCAGGCTGCTGATTATGATATAAAAAGGGCGGAGACTGGAATTGTTTATATAGATGAAATAGATAAAATTAGCCGTAAGTCTGATAGTCCTTCGATAACCCGCGACGTATCCGGTGAAGGAGTGCAGCAGGCCCTTCTAAAGATTCTGGAGGGGACAGAAGCAAATGTTCCTCCGCAAGGAGGTAGAAAACACCCCCATCAGGAATTTATTCAGATAAATACTACCAATATTTTATTCATATGTGGTGGAGCTTTTGGAGGGTTGGAGAAAATAATTGAAAGGAGAGTTAACAAGCGAAGTGTGGGTTTTGTGTCTGAAAAGGTTCCAAGTAAAGTTGAAAAGATAGACTTACTTTTACCACAGGTTATGCCAGAAGATTTACTTTCTTATGGTCTTATACCTGAATTCGTTGGCAGACTACCTATTATATGTACCCTTTCCAGCTTGAGTGAAGATGACCTTGTAAGGGTGCTAACCGAACCTAAAAACTCACTTGTTAAGCAGTACAAGAAAATATTTCAGTTTGACAATGTAGAGCTTATATTTACAGAAGATGCTCTGAGAGCAATAGCCTCTCTGGCTATAAAGAGGGGTACTGGAGCAAGGGGTTTAAGGTCTATCTTGGAAGAGGCAATGCTTAATATTATGTTTGAGCTTCCATCCCGCAAAGATGTTCGAAAGTGTATTGTTACAAGAGATACCATAGAAAAGAAATTAGAACCTACACTTCTTACCTCAACTTCTGTAGAAGAAGATTTCCTTAAAGGTGAAGAGAAGCTGGCTTAAAGTTATGTTAGGTAAGATAAAAGGCAGGTACAGTCCCAGAGACTTCGAGAGTAAAATTTATTCTTTCTGGCTTGAGAGAAAATACTTCCATTCTGATGTTAATCACTCTAAACCCATGTTTAGCATCGTCATTCCTCCCCCCAATATAACTGGCTATCTCCACATTGGTCACGCTCTTAACAATACTTTGCAGGATGTTATTGTAAGATATAAAAGAATGAAAGGTTTTAACACGACCTGGATTCCCGGGACAGACCATGCTGGAATAGCCACCCAGAATGTTGTAGAGAGAGAGCTTGAAAGACAGGGGATTACCAGATTTGAACTGGGTAGAGAAAGGTTTGTCAGGGAAGTGTGGAAGTGGAAGGAAAAGTACGGAAGCAGGATAGTTTCTCAGCTTAAATCTCTGGGATGTTCTTGTGACTGGGACAGACAGAGGTTTACTTTAGATGAGGACTATTGCAGGGCAGTAACAAGAGAGTTTGTAAGTTTATATAATGATGGGCTTATCTATCGGGGAAACTATATGATTAACTGGTGTCCCAGGTGTAGAACAGCTATTTCAGACATTGAAGTTGACCACGTAGAAAAAAAAGGTTTTTTGTGGGATATAAAATATCCCCTTATTGAGGAAGGTGGCGAGGAACACAAGGGAAAACCTAGCAATAGTGAGTTTATTGTTGTCTCAACTACCAGGCCAGAGACGATGCTGGGTGATACTGCAGTGGCAGTAAATCCTGCTGACCCGAGGTACAAAAAATATAAAAATAGATATGCTTACCTTCCCCTTGTAGGAAGGAGGATTCCTATTATAGAAGATAGATTTGTTGACATGGAATTTGGTAGTGGGGCAGTAAAGGTTACGCCTGCTCATGATCCCAATGACTTTGAAATGGGCAAAAGACATCATCTTGAGGAAATAAATATCTTCAATGAGGACGCTACACTCAACGAGAATGCCGGCCCATATCGTGGCCTTGATAGATTTAAAGCGAGGGAAAAGATTCTTAAAGAACTTGAGGAACAGGGTTATCTACTGGGTAAAAAGGATCATGTTTCTTCTGTGGGAGTTTGTTCCAGATGTAACACTATTATTGAGCCCAGAATTTCGATGCAATGGTTTGTGTCAACAAAAAAGCTTGCAGCTCCAGCAATTTTAGCTGTGAAAGAAGGAAGAGTAAGAATAATACCGAAGAAATGGGAGAAGATATACTTTGATTGGATGGAGAATATAAGGGACTGGTGCATTTCCCGCCAGCTATGGTGGGGACACAGGATTCCAGTGTGGTACTGTGACGGGTGTGGTGAGATGATAGTGGCAGAGAGCACACCATCAAGATGCAGTAGATGTGGAGGTGGTAGTATAAGACAGGAAGAAGATGTTCTTGATACATGGTTTAGTTCCTGTCTATGGCCTTTTGCTACCCTTGGATGGCCTGAAGAAACTCCTGAACTTAAGTATTATTTCCCTACCAGTCTTTTGATAACCGGTCATGACATCATATTTTTCTGGGTAGCAAGAATGATTATGATGAGTCTTTATTTTATGAAGGATGTGCCTTTTAGGAAGGTTTTCATAAATCCACTTGTGAATGATGCATCAGGTCAGAAGATGAGTAAATCTAAAGGCAATATCATAGACCCGATAGAAATAATTGACAAGTATGGTGCTGATAGTCTCAGGTTTACTTTGACCTCTCTTACCACTCCTGGGAAGAATTTGCTTCTCGGTGAAGAAAAGATTGAAGGGATGCGAAATTTTGCCAATAAGCTCTGGAATGCGTCTATTTTTGTTATTTCAAGTATAGCTGGCAATGAAGAAGAAATTAAAGACCTGGATCTTGAATCTGAAGATTTGAACTTGAACATATGGGACAGGTGGATATTAAGCAGGCTAAACAAAACAATAAGAAAACTTGAAGAGTATCTTGAAAAATACAGTTTCTCTTTTGCCAGCAGGATTTTATATGATTTTTTCTGGAGTGAGTACTGTGATTGGTACATAGAATCTTCGAAATTAAGGATTTATTCCTCGGAAGATGAAAAGGATAGAAGAACTGCTATGTTTGTCCTCTGGTATGTACTCGAGACATATTTGAGACTCCTTCACCCATTTATGCCTTTTGTTACTGAGAGAATATGGCAGGAAATACCACACCATGGTGAAAGCATAATGGTAAGCTCGTTTCCCTCATTTGATGTTAAAAGAGTAGATGATGGGGTTGAACAACAAATAGAAGTTCTTTTTGACGTAATAAGCCACATAAGAAAGATAAGATCTGAGCTTGGTATAAACCCACAGGTAAAAACGAAAGCAGGATTTTTGACTGTAGATACAAGTAAAAGGAATTTCATACATCGGTATAAGGACTACATATGTGGATTAGCCAGGCTTGAAAGTATTGAATTTGGAGATTTTTCAAAAGCTAAGGGGTATGTGAAGGATACTATTGGAGATGTTGATATATATGTTTACTTACTGGGTGTGATAGATGTAGAACTTGAGCTAAAAAGGATTTTAAACGAATTAAGAAAAGTAGAGGATGATCTTGAAAGAAGTCGAAAGAAAGTTTCTAATCCCCAGTTTCTGGAGAAAGCACCCAGAGAAGTGATCAAAAAAGAAGAACAAAAGATAGCCAAGTTTGAGAAACTCTTAAAGACTTTAAATGAACAGTTTGAAAAAATAGAGAGTATTAGGAAATAGTCAGGATAAACATAGTGGATTATCATAAGGCGAGCAAATATTTAGATGACTGTCTTATCTTTGGCATAAAGCCCAGTTTAATAAGGATCGAAAAAGTTCTTTCTCTTCTGGGAAATCCTCACAGACAATGTGATTTTATCCATATTGTGGGCACTAATGGCAAGACTTCTACTACTAAAATGGTGGCTAACATTCTGGCCTCTCATGGCGTAAGATGTGGTTACTACATCTCACCTCACATAAACACTTATACAGAAAGGATGTGGATAAATGGGAAGGAAATAACCCCTGAGAGATTTTCTAAGTTGTTTTCGGATTTGTATCCATATGTGGAGAAAGTAAACAGAATGGATCTAGAAGGTCCCATGACCCAGTTTGAGATATTAACAGCAATGATGTTCTTACTTTCAATGCAGGAAAAGCTGAATCTGGTGGTCCTGGAGGCAGGTATGGGTGGCAGGTGGGATGCAACCAATGTTGCATATTCAAAGGTTGTTGGTTTTACTGGAGTAAGTCTTGAACATACCCAGATTCTTGGTAAAACTATAAGAGAAATTGCTCTCGAAAAGGCCGAGGTTATAAAGAGAGGAGCTCTGGTTTCAACTCTCTGCAGGAACAAAAAGGTACTTGGTATACTTGAGACAAAGACAAAAGAAACAGGTTCAAAGCTTTTTATTTATGGAAAAGATTTTAAGATTCTGCGTAAAAAAAATTTAGATATCAGGGGATGGAAGCTGGATATTCGGGGAATTAATTCAGTATACAGGGGTTTAGAACTTCCTTTACTTGGTACGTATCAGCCCTTTAATTTCTCTCTGGCTCTTTCATTAGCTGAACTTTACCTTGAACTATGTGGAAGGAAGGTTTCTGAAGAGCCTCTTAAGGAAAGCATCTTATGTATGAAAATTCAGGGAAGGTTTGAGATAATAAAAGAAAAACCACTGGTAATACTTGATTCCTCTCATAATCCTGAGGGGATAAGAACCCTGGTAAAAAATGTAAGACAATACTTTCCCCAAGAACGAAAAATAATTATATTTGGAGTTTTAAGGGACAAGGATTACCGAAGAATGATTTCAACTATTCTTGAGATAAGTGATGTGTTGATATTGACATCGAATTCTAACGAAAGAAGCCTTAATGTTAATAGTCTTGAGAATGAGGCTAGAAAGCTGATAGAGCTTGCCAGAAAGAAAGAGAGAAAAGTCCCGTCAATTGTTTATAAGATAGATAATGTTATAAATTCATTAAATTTTGCTTTAAAAATTTCTGGAAGTAATGATATTATATGCATTACAGGTTCTATAGCTAATCTCGAAAATGTAGCTCAGACTGTAAGATGTAGCCAGGCTAGCTCTTAAGTAGCTTTCTAATAGCCCTAAGATGTTTCTAATTGAGATAACTCTATTTAGGTGTATTTGAGTTTGAATGTTATTCTAAAATGTTATTTATAGGAATTCCGGAGGAGATTTTATGGATTTATTTGAATATTTGGACAAAGTTGTAGAGTTTTTTAGGCTTCCTATCTGGCGCAATCTTATCTATTGCACTATCTTTATACTTATTTTAGTATGGCTTTCA
>JACIXO010000089.1 GCA_014360385.1 Actinomycetota bacterium
ATTTTTTATATATAACTCAAAAATTAAGCCCTTTAAAAAGGCAAAGAAATATATAAAAACTTGGTATAATAAATGTATATTCTAAAATTGCCGTTAAAATTAAAGTAAGCTATAATGAGTCAAACATGGCAGATTATAACCAAGATAAAATGGGGAGTTTGTTTTGCCCATAGAAATTGAATTTAGTTCGCATTCATTACTTAAAATTAAGATATTGCAGTCACATAATTTTAACCTTTCAAAAGAAATCGTTGAAGATATTATTAGATTTCCTGATAAAATAGATATGGGTTATAAAAACAGATTGATTGCACAAAGGAATTTGGACGATACACATGTTCTTAGGGTTGTTTATGAAAAAAAGCCGGAAAAACTTTTAATTATAACTGTTTATCCGGGAAGGAGGTCACGATATGAGAAGAATTAAATACAGTAAAGACGTAGATGCGCTTCTTATCGAGCTTTCGGAAAAACAGATTGACTATGCCGAGGAAGAAGGACAGATAATTATTCATTTTTCCAAAGACGGTGAACCTGTGCTACTTGAAATATTAGATGCAAAAAACTTCGTTCTTAACTCAATTTCCAGCGTTTTTAAAGAACAGGAAGTGCCGATACCATAAAATTGAGATGATTTTTTCAGTGGTAAAACGGCACTGGTAGCTATAAAAAACAAGACAATAGTTTTTTAGTTGTTTTTAGTCCCTTTCCGGCACTTCTTTTAGTTCTATTAGCCCTTTTAGTTCTTTTAGTTCTTTTAGTTCTTTTTGGGTAGGTTACCGGTAGATCTTCTAGTGGAAAAGAAGATATTTTTAAAAAGATACACCAAACCACCTATCAAAGCATTAAATAGAACGATAAATAAAACTAAAAAGGAGAAAATAGCTGCTTTGCTCTCAGAAATACCAATAAGAGAAAGTATAAATGCAAGAGTATTTTCTCTTACCCCTAATCCCCCGATGGAAATAGGTAGATTTGCTACCATAGCAGAAAAGGGAAGTATGAATAAAAAAGATATAAACCTAAGACCCAGTCCTACTGTCATGGAGGCAAAATAGTAGCTCAAAGTTACCAGGACATGAACCAGAAAATTATATAATAGACACATAACAAGAGCTTTCTTTTTATCCTTCCAGTAGCTGGAAAAGGTTTCCTGGAATTTTTTTACCTGAGGTCTTATTTTTGAGAGAATTTTAAATTTTCTAAAAAGAACATCTATTTTGAAAATATATGGATTTATAAGCGCGGAGATCAAAAATACAACTCCGCCAACTACAACTAAAATTGCCGCAATCATAGCGGAGGTTACAAAATCATGTTCAAAATAGCCCACTAAGTCCAGAATAACAAAGGCAAAAACAAATAGACACCCGACTACAATACTGGTGAACCTTTCAATAGAAACGCTAGCTATCCCTTTATACAGAGATACCCCTTTATGAGTATGAATATCATACACTCTATAGGCGTCCCCGCCCACGCTCGTGGGAAGTAAATTGTTATAAAAGAATCCAATTAGAACTGACTGTAATAAAAATCTACGAGGAACGCTTACTTCTTTAGCTTTTAAAAGAACCTCCCACCTGAATAATATAAAAACTATGCTCAAAAAGTAAAAAAGAGCTGCTAGAACTAACCATGAGATGTTTAACTGCCTGGTGACTTTCTGAATTTCCCTTAGATTGTCAATATTTTTAACTATTAAAAAGGAAAGAAGAGAAACACTTACCAGGATTCTAAGAATACTGAATATTCTCTTATTTAGCTTTTTCCTTTTCATTAATCACTTAATTATTAATTAGTTCTTACTGAATAATTCATTATTTTCGAAAAAATAATAACTTTTTGAACACAACTTCTTTTTAAAATTTTAAGTTTTAGCCAATTATTCAGCAAGAACTAATTAATATCTATACCTTTTGCATCTTTGCGGTAATAAAAGGTTTACAAACTCTGAATTAAATTCTAAATGTATCTTTCCATATGTAATTTTCCATAAGGTAATCTTTGTAATCATATGTAACATATGTTTCCATATGCTTTATTTCAAAATCTTACCTATCATATTTTACTTATTATATTTTCCTCCTTTAAAAATTTCCTTGAACCAATGATAGGTAAGCTTAAGACCTTCTTCTAGTTTTACTATTGGCTCCCACCCAAGAACCAATTTAGCTTTCTCATAATCAAGACAACTTCGCCTCTGTTCTCCTTCCATGGGAGGGCCATGAACTTCCTCTACATCGTTTTTTCCAGATATCTCTTTAAGCATGTAGAAGAGTTCTACTACATCAGTCTCTTTTCCTGTGCCTATGTTAAGCTCACCTACAAAATCACATTCAATTGCATTAATGTTGGCTTCCACTACATCAGAGACATAAACATAGTCACGTGTCTGTTTTCCATCCCCGTTTATTACAGGATTTTTGCCCTCAACTAGGCGGCTACAGAATATTGCTACCACTCCTGCTTCTCCGTGAGGATCTTGCCTCGGGCCATAAACATTGGCGTAGCGAAGAGATACGTATTTTAACCCATAATTGAAATAATAGTAATACAGGTATTTTTCTACTGCCAGCTTGGCTACTCCATAAGGAGAAATAGGTGAAAGTGGATGGTCCTCGCTAGCCGGGAATATTTTCTGCTCCCCATATACTGTCCCACCACTTGAGGCAAATATTACCTTTTTTACTCCTGCCCTCTTGCAGAGCTCAAGTATATTAAGACTGCCGATTATGTTTACCTCTGCATCGTAAATGGGGTCTTTGACAGAA
This sequence comes from Actinomycetota bacterium, assembly GCA_014360385.1. Lineage (GTDB taxonomy): Bacteria > Actinomycetota > Humimicrobiia > Humimicrobiales > Humimicrobiaceae > JACIXO01. The sequence goes on from JACIXO010000089.1 coordinate 2,775, forward strand.
TCTCTTACACTTATCTGAGCAGCATTATGGATTACTATTTCAGGCTTTTCAGTCTCAAAGATCTCACTTATTCTCGAATCTCTTATATCAGCTTCATAAAATTTAGCCTTGCTATCCACATTTTCTCTTTTCCCACTGGAGAGATTGTCTACCACAACCACGTTATAACCTTCCAAAATAAGCCTGTCGACTACATTTGAACCAATAAATCCTGCCCCGCCTGTAACCAAAATTTTCATAGGTTTACCTTCCTTTTCACTTTTTTTATTTTTCCTAACCCCAACACCTCCGTGCTTTATATAAAACTACATTTTTCCATCTTAATGTGCCCAATCAACTCCTAAACTCAATAACTAACCTTTCACATCTATTTACACTTTTTTAAATGATGCTCTTTTATTTTTTTCTTTTCTATATAGTCTCAACCATGTACTATATATACATTACGTCGTAGACCATTATAAATTCAGTCGAATGAATACGAGTCTTCGCCATGTTCTTATACATTAGTTTTACTTAATTTATTGCTATAACTTTATGCCTATATTCTTTTACAATCTTTAACCAACTATTTACATATCTTTTTACATATCTTTAATAAATCGCCTACTTACCTATAAGCTCTTCATTCCTTATAATAGGAACAGATAAATCCAGATTCCCATATACATTTATTTTTTTTTCATCAATATAGAAAATCACACCATCTACTCCTGGGATTTCGGTAAGCGTGTTAACTATAGAATAAATTATATATTCATCCAGAATTCTTGTATCAAGACTGTTTTCTAAAAACTCCTGGGATAGATTAAGCTTAGCCACATTTTCATATACTTCTACCCCTAATATTTTTGTTCCTGCAGGTATTACCGGGAAATGGTAAGATTTTACAGGTCCTTTTAGCAATTCATTCATAGCATTTAAAACTGCTGTATTAACTTCACCAGCAATTATAGTTCTTTTCTCCCCCACAAGCTTACTATCTTCACCAAGAGAACAAAAATAAGCATTTATCGTAAGTTTGCTCGGGAAAGTCTCGTCCTCATTACTTTTGCCCCTTATTTTCTCAAAAAAATCTTGTATCATAAGTGAAATAGTTTTCCAAAATCCACCTTTCTGCCTTTCGCCAGATGTAGATTCCTCTTTCAAAGAGGAATCTTTTAATCTATCTTTTTCTTCCTCTCCTTCTCCTTCTTTTTCCAACAGTTTCTCCTGTAAAGTGTAAACTGAAGATTGTGACGTAGAAGAAGCAGTGGAGGTAGTAGTGGTAGAAGAGGAAGGTCCTGCTGAGGAAGAAGATGATGATGAAGATGATGATGAAGATGATGATGAAGATGATGATGAAGATGATGGTAGTTCTGATGATGGTAAAGACGATGACGCAAATGAAGAAGAGCGAAAAGAGAAAATCTTATTTTTTACATTTTCTAAAAAGAGGGGATTATCAATAAAATAAAAAATGAAAACCCCGAAAAACGAAACAAAGATAAATATTAACACAAATTTAATAACAGGAGCAGGCTTCTTTTTTCTCCTTACTTTTTTATTCTTCACTTCTGCTTATGGGTTTTTTATAAGTTTTTATAAGTTTTATAAGTTAAAGCTTTTCTTAAAATTTTCTTTTTTGTAAACTTAGAAACTTATTTAAGAATTGCCTTAAGAAAATCAGCAGACTTGATAATCCTTATATTCTGGTGTAATTTCATTGCTAGAAGGTCCTTATCCCTGGTAATAATATACTTTGCACTCGGAGGAATAGCAAGTTCAATTGTCTTATCATCGTCAGAGTTCTGACATCTATGGTAGATTATAGCAAAATCTTATCTTGAAAATCAGCTAAAACAATGGAAGAATAAAACTATAGGAAGAAGCCTTGAGGAGGAAAAATATGTTTTTGCTTATGCTTTTGCTTACCATACATCAACCTCAATTAACAGTAATGCTAATAGTTATGGTAGGAAGTAGTTTACTTTTTCTTTTGTGGTACTACTCATTTAGATTTGAGGTCATTAACTTTAGGTTAGTTACAAAGAATATTAACGTAACACCCGTAAAGAGCAACAAAAATTATCGCATGAATAACAACTACAATTGCAATGGTGGTGTTTATCCATTCCTTAAAATCCTCCATCTCTCTGATTTTCATCTTCGAAAAGATAGAAAGGGTAAAAAACTATTTTCCTTTTTGAAAAGTCTTTCTCAACAGGAAGTCGATCTTATATTCATAACCGGTGACCTTGTAGAAAGAAATGAGAATATTGAATATCTTACAAGGATGCTTTCAGTGCTAAGAGCAAAATACGGTAAATACGCTGTCCTCGGAGTTCATGATTATTACAATAAAACCCCTGCTGAATTTATAAGAAACATGTTCAAGAAAAAAAGGAGATACAAAAGAGAAAATAATGTGGATCACTTAATATCAGAGTTAAATAATACAGGAATAAAAGTATTAAGAAACGAAAGTGTGTCTGTATTGATTAATTCCAAGACAGAGAAGAAGCCTAATAAAATAAAGAGGATTAAGATTATCGGTCTCGATGATCCGATAATTGAAAAGATAGACATAAAGAAAGCTTTTGGAGAAGATGGCGAGAGTACCAAAAGTACCAAAAATACTTGCAAAGAGCGCGATTTTATGAAAAGTAGACAACTTCGAAAGGCACTTCTTAAAGAAACATTTAATCTAAATAAAACGAAAATCCATAGACTAAATAGCAGTGAAGAACTAAGAATTGCACTTATCCACACCCCCGATCAGGACTCTTTAGCAGAAATCGCAAAAAGAGGTGTTGATATAGTTTTTAGTGGCCACACACATGGAGGACAGGTAAGATTGCCTCTTATAGGTGCTCTTGTCTCTGGATGTAAAATTAAAACAAAATTCGCTGAAGGCCTTTTTTATTTTAAAAGATTTGTTTTGCATGTCTCTAAAGGACTTGGAGAGGGAAGGTACTCACAGTTTAGATTTTTCTGTCAGCCTGAGGCAAGCATAATTAATATAAATTTGCCAAGGAGAAAGGAAACTCTATAAGGGGAGGCTTAAAATGATTCTATTGATTGGAGCCACAGGATTTTTGGGCCCGGTAGTCTTAGAGAAACTGCTTGAAAAAGGTTATAGCGTAAGATGTATGATAAGAAGAGATAGTAACAAAGATAACCTTATCCAGGTTTCTCAAAGGCTGGGCATGAAGGAAAAGCTATCCTTCAGTATTGGAACACTTCAGAGT
>JACIXO010000009.1 GCA_014360385.1 Actinomycetota bacterium
ATAATAATATAACTATTGTTAAGGTAAATATATTAACGGAAATATTTAAAATTTTTCTAAATCATTTTTGCCATGATCTACATACTTCTTTAATAAATAACCTTCAGAATCTTGAGGTCTCCCCTAGTAACCCCATTTTCCTTTCCTTGGACGTGCTGAATGTAGTAGATGATGTCTTCTTTTGAAACATGTCCCGAGGCATGCGAACCTTTCTCGAAGATCGGTTTTCCATATCCATCTATTCTGAATCCATGGACTTCAAAGCCAAAGTACTCCCTGATAATTTTCGCAATAGATCTAATACACTATATCTATACTGGCTTTTGAAGTTGGAAAAATATTAATTAAATCTGACCCAACTAAATATTGAGTGAAGGGGTATGAAGTTTCGTTTTCCCAAGTTGCACATATCTTGGCTGGATAAACGGCGAGAAAAACGAGAATTCTTAAAAAACAAAATTAGAAAACGAGCGGAAGTTGTAAGGAAATATATCCAACGTTTAGCGAATAACTGGCCAGAAGAGTATAAGGAACTCTGTTTAGAAGAATTGGAAGATGTTGAAAAGACGGAAAACGAGCTAATTAACCTCATTGATGCACTGGATAATAAGACTATCGATAACTTGTTTATACTGTCACGTGAGGATACCCCCACTCACATTCGGGATCAAGCAATTAGATTCATCAGAAAACATCCTGATAAGAGAGTTCAAGGTATTGCCAGAATTGCCTCTTGGGTTTCCATCCCTGGATTTGAACCTCCTCTAAGAAAACACATAAAGAGGGTTGAACAACGCAGAAAGGGTGCTTCAAGCTGGAAAAAGAAAAAGAGGGAAATCCTTAAGAAAAAAAGAAAGTGTGAGGTATGTGGATCACGTGAAAACTTAGAAGTCCATCACTTGAGAGGTCTTTCCCACGAGTCCCCAGAAGATCTGGCCGTCTTGTGTAGGAAGTGTCATAAAGAACTTCATGCATTAGCAGAGACGTTAAAGTGGCAACCATACAAGTTAAGACGTGAGTTTAGAGAACTACTCAAGAGCTTAGAAGCAAAGGGAGTAGTAGAAGATTTAGAGAAGCAGGCAGGAAATAAAGAAGAGCATTGCTACCTTTTAGCTTACTATCTCCTAAAAGAGAAAGCAAGAACAAGTTAAACAATTACTGAAGCATTCATAAACTAAGGAATAATCAGAAAAGATAGCAAACCAAAAACTACCAAAAAATTCAAAAAAGCAAAAAGAGAAGATACAAATCTTGAATCGTCATCTCTCTCCTCTTTCTCTTTCGACTTCTCTTAATCGTTCTATCATGTGAGTAATATACCCAGAGAAATCATGGTGTATTTTAAATACAAGACTCTTAGTATCCTCATCTTCAGTAAAATCCTCTATTAATTTAGACTTTCCATCTATGCCTATAATTTTCTCTAAGAATCTCATTCTAGAATTTTTATTAAGTAAAAACAGAATAGTGTTGAGCTCAATTTCATGAATATAAAACGTTGATTGATCTTTCTTATCAATGTTATCTTGTATAACCTTAGATAAAATCTTAAATATAGTTAAAATTTGTTTTGGATTTCTTCCCCGTTCTTTTAGGTAATCCAGTATTCTCTTTTTTGTTAGGTCTATAATACACACAGTGTGCACTGCAGAAGTGTATAATTCCCACTCTCGGGAAGCGAAACTTTCAGCATAAACTCTCCGTAGATCAATCAAAAGTTGAAGTAATTTTCCTGGAAAAATCCTTCGATTATTTGTTATTTCTATTATGTCTAAGCTGGAGAGTTCTGATAAGATCTCACTATTGCTTATAGTTGTACTTATTAATGAGGGAAGTTCCTCAGGATCAACCCCGAATATTACAGCATCATCATCTGTAAGAAATATATAAACTACATCTCCTATCAAATTCTTATATGCGTTGAAAGTAGGATAAGTAGACAATATTTCTGAAATTCTCAGTGATGCTTTCAAAGACCACTCCGGCGGTTTTTCCTTATTCTTTAATGAATTCAACAGGACTCTTTTTAGCTCTTCCATTTGGAATAATGCCAGCTGACAATTTATACAAATTGGATCAGTATCGGTCGAACCTCCACAAAGTTTACATTTTTCCCTGTACTTGGATATACCTCTACCGATTTTTTCTTTGTTTTTGGTATCGGAAACTCTTGAGAAGCGATTCTTTAGATAAGAGGCATTTTCACCCTCATCCCTTGTTTTAGAAATTCCTTCTTCGGGATAATATTTCCTTCGATATTCCTCAAAGTAATAATACATACCATTTTCTGGATTCTTTCTTGTTTTTTTATGTACTTTTAAATATTCATCAATTTTTTTATCCATTTGTAATTCGCCTCTACTTCTAAGTTGAACAAAAAATATAAAAAGTTTATTTGTCAATCTACAACTCTAACTCTCAAACTCGTGGTTTCCTCATCAGAAGTCGTTTTGGTTAGTAGAATTGTCACGTGCTCTTTCTTTGCATACTCTGAGAGTAATTTAAGTACTTCCTCTGTTCTATACTCGTCAAAATATTCATACATATTATCTATGACAATATAGTTGATGTTATCCCTATAGACTTTATTAAATGCCAACATGAGAACTAATGCAACAAGAACCCTTTCGGATTCACTAAGAGCGTATGGCTGGATAATTTTTATTTCCCCTTCAGGAGACACATATTGGACATTCAAGATGTAGTTTTTATCCAAATATATTCTCTTGAACTCACTAAATTTAGTCCTTTTTAACACCTCTTTTATCATAGTGTTAAACTGATTTATTGCTTTTGATCGTATTTCTTCTGCCTTTTTAAGAGCATACTCTTTACTATTTTCAAGTGCTCTAAGCATCTGCATAATAAGATTTTGAGCGGTTGTTAATTCTAACGAAACACCAAATACCGTTATATATCCAGAAGTAATGTATTCAGATTCTTTTTTCTTGAGTAATTTGCTTTTTGCTGCAATCTCTTCTTCTATTTTGTCTATCTCCTTTAGAATTTCCGGATTTTCCTTTCTAAGCATTTCGTTTATCTTGTTCCTTTCTTCAATAATATCATCAAGTTCTTTTTGTTTTTCCTTTAGGAATAGTTGGTTATTTTTGAGATCGTCTTCTATGACCTTTCTTTGAGTGTTATTTAATTGTATTTGATCTTCAATATCAGGTAGAGATTTTAGGATATCTTCGCGCTCTTTGTTAAGTTTTTCTCTGTATGAAACCAAGCTTTCTCTCTCATTATATTTTTCTTTTAATTTGTCTGAAATTTTGTTTATTTCTTCTTTTATTCTATTTAATTCTCTTTCAAGATGTTCCCTTGTTACATTTCCTGCTCCACAAAGTGGACAAATCGTGTATGCAGTGTCTTCCAAGTTTTCTATAGCGACATGGTATAGTTCAATTTGACCTTGGAGTTTAAGCCGTTTATTTCTAAGTTCTTCTATCTCATTATCCAATCTCTCTACATTAAGAGGTTTTGAGAGTTCATGGTTTATTAATTCAAGCCGCTCTTTTTTTTCTTTTTTTTGATCTTCTAGTTCTTCTAGCTCTTGAATTATACGCTGAAGTTCCAAATAATTCTTGTCAATTTCCTTCTCTAGCTCTTCAATTTCTTGCTCAACTGATCTCTTTTGTCGTTCAAGATCTTTCAGCTGCGTTGTTAATTGTTCGATTTTGTTCTTTTTCTTGATGTTTTCCACACCAATCAGATTAATCAAATTTTCCTTTTTTCGCTGTAATTCTCCAATTTCACGTTTAAGTGTGTTAATTTCTCTCTTTAAATTGGGAATCATAGCTTTTCTCTTTTTTATTTCATTCAACTGCCGATACAACTCTGAGTACTGTTCATGTAATAACATGGCTACTTGTTCATATCTTTGTGCTTTTGATGATAATCTAGTAATGTAGTACTTAAATATGGACTCATTTCGCATTTCGGTAGGGGTACTGATAGCTCTATATATCCAAGAATTGGGTGTAAGAGTCCCTGTAATCAAGAAGTTTGAATTAGCATTAATATCTGGAGTTATCTTACTGTTTTTTTCAATCTCAATTTTCATCTCCACTTCAGGAGGTTCGATTAGTATTACACGTGCCATCTCAGCATCAGCATGTACTATCCCTGCTCTGTTTCCTCTCCTTTCGGGAACTAAACCCAAATTTATGGCTTCTAATGACCAAATAGTATTCCCGGGTGCACGAACAACGTGGTTATCAATCCCCAAAACTGCCATTAATCCTTTAGCAATGCTAGTTTTCCCACTAGCATTTGGACCTTCTAAGATATTTAGCTTATTTTTTGAAAATGAGAATTCATGTTCCCCTAGAAGACCCCCTATATTATATGTCTTAAGAAGAATCGTATTTTCCATCCCTATGTTCCCTCCTTGACTTTTTCTTTGAGTAGGTTTTTTATTTTCTCTCTTGCTTTTATTTCTGTGAAGTTTCCTTTGACATAGTCCTCAATAATTTCAACTAATGCTTTGTATACCTCCCCTTGAACATCATCCTGACTATTCATAATTCTCCCTCCGGTATTTCAATTCTCTTAGCTATGAGGATGTAATAATCACCAAACCATTTTGGTCCGTTTTGTTTTTTCTCCTCTAATAATTGTTTTAACTTTTTATAAAACTCAGGAGTTGCATTTTTTACTAAAAATTTATATTCTCCTCCCTTACTTTTTCCAGCTATCCTTTTTTTTACAGGAACAATATATCTACTGGTAAGATATTCTAGTTCATTATATTCCACACTATCTACGTCTTTCGTAGCTGATTGAACTATCTTTTCTAATACCTGATAAGCTCTTTTCTCTGGATTCGAGATATACCTCTTTAAAGCATATTCCAATGGATCTACCTTTTCAGCGTATTTTTCCAGTTTTTTGTTTTTAACAAGTTTTTCTAGTAACCTTCTCGCATCATTTTGCACATTATATCCTTCTGTCTCAAAATAAACACCCACTATTAGGATACAGTTCTTCATTAGCTTTTCATCATACCATCTCTCTGTCATATCAATTCCTCCTCCGAGATATAATTGAAGACTTGAATAGCTACTTCATACAAAACTTGTCGTAAATCACGTATCTTATCTTTTCTAATTTTTTCTCTTATGTTTGAACTTATTTTTTCTTTAACAGGGGTTGGTAGAGAGACTGAGGCTAAAGTTTTATCTAACAAAGCAAATAACTCTTCTTTTGGAACTCTAGGTATTTCAATAAGATAAAATCTGGACTTTAAGGCTTCATCTACAAGATCAATTCGATTTGTTGTTGCAAGAACAATGCATTTACTCGGATCTAAAAAATCCAGCTTATGGAACAACACAGAATTTATAGAATAATGCCACTCCTTTGCAATGTTTGCTCCTCTACTCATCATTAAACTTTCGATATCGTCGAATATTATTACTCTTCTCTCACGTTCTGATACATTGAAAACATCTTCTAATTTTTTCTCTGCTTCTCCCCATTTTGGAGACGCTATATCAGCACCATCAACGTAGTGAATTTTTACGTCTGAATAAGCATCTGCGATTTTTTTACCCACTTGTTTTACTATTTCACTTTTACCTGTTCCTGGTGGACCATAAAGCAAAAAACCCTTAAAAGGGAGGTTTTCATAACTATTACTAAATAGCCAGTTGATTGTGTTGTAAATTCGTTTGAATATTGGCTTTTGGTATTCTAGTAAAATTACTCTCTTTATTGAAAAAGGATCAAGTTCGCTCACTCTCTCTCACCCTGGCACTGTAGATTCTTTCTAGGATATTTATTATGTCATTATGTATTATAAATTTTATAGTATTCCCATTGGTAACTTCGATGTTATCGATATATTGCTGGACTGTATAAGGCGCTGTAGCTTTTAAAGCAGCTGCATAATTAGAAATAGTTGTTGAGGATAACCCTCGTTTTACAAAAAACCTTCGCATTTCTTCTTCAGTAAACATGTTTGCTGAAGTCTTCTTAGTCACCCTTCCTGTCCAAAGAAACATGGTAGCAACCCACGGTGCTTTTGGTACATGTGGACCGAACTTTTCTTCTATTTCTACCCTACTATTCAACATGGCTAAGAGATATAGCTCGTGAAGAATACTATACATACTAAGAACCGTAGCAACCCTTATCTTTGCTTGTTCTTGAGTTTTATATGGTTTGTATATCTTTATGAAGTTCTCCAAAACAATATTTGGCTTAATAATTCTTCTAATCCTAGTTGGGGATTCTATCTTCACAATATCGGCATCCTCCATAGAAATTAATATTCTCATGAGATTTCTAGTAGACTTGGTCCTCTTCCAAAGCTCATCATAATCTATCTCAGTATAATTTTCAACCCCAAATACATCCAATAATTCTTTTGTGAGAGTTTGGTAAACTGAGAGCTTTGGATTTTTTTGAACAATAAATAAGTATTTTTTAATAATGTATAAATGTCTGAATTCTCTATATTCTTCGAACTATCAGAAAATATTTCTCTAGCTTGTTCATATAAAGAAATAATAAACTCTCCATGTTGCTTACAGTCTTGACATATGTAGTCTTCTATAACTCCTTTGGTTTTTTTTTCTACTTGTCATACCACATTTTATACATTTTAAAGCCATACTTTTCACCATCCATATTGTACTTGTTACCTATTACTATGTATTTGAAACTTAAAAACATTTCGCTGGAAAAAACTTTGATTCAAGGAAAATTTTATATCACCACTCACCGAAAACAAAAACATGAGAGAAAAATTAAAGGGTAAAGAATATGAAGCCAAGCAATTTTTAAGAAAATTTCCTAAGGAAAAGACCGTAGTAAGCTTTTCAGGAGGTAAAGACAGTCTAGTTGCGTTGCATTTAGCACAGAGAGTAGGAATTAAAAAAGCAGTTTTTAGCGATACCACGATCGAATCCCAAGACACCATTGATTATATAAAAGAAGTTAGTATTACTTTGGGGGTGAAAATTGACATTGCAAAACCTAAAAAATCCTTTTGGGAATTATTACCAATTTTTGGACCTCCCTCTATTAATCATAGGTGGTGTTGTCCCACAATTAAATATCCACAACTGAATGAGTACGCTAAAAAACAAGGGGTTTTATATTATATCACAGGTCTGAGACGAAATGAGAGCATAATACGGATGAATTATACTAAAGTCAGCAAAAATCCGATGATGCCTCATGTAATTCAAATAAACCCAATAATAGATTGGACCAGTGAAGAAGTGTGGGAGTATATCAAAAAACACGAACTTCCAATACCCCCCAGTTACAAAAAAGGTCTATCTAGAAATGGATGTGTTGTATGTCCCTACAAATCACCGAAAGAACTCAATATGTTGAAAAAAATAGAACCTGAAATATGGTCAAAGTTTGAGGAATTCCTTATTATGTATGCAAACATGTTAGGAATTCACAACAAGAAGGAATTTTTGGAAGGTGGATGGAGATCTTGGAGACCACCAACCAAGAGAAAGGTAGTTGAGAACATAGAGGTGACTGAGAACTATAGAATAATGTTTAATAATGGATTCTCAGAAAAAAACTTTAACCTTTTAGGCATTTTAAAAACAGGTAATCAGCTCCCATTCCACGATTTCCAAAAAAAAGTAAAAATTCTTATTGAAAAAGAGTTAAATTGTGTTGGGTGTGGAGCCTGTTTGTCTCTATGTCCAAATGATGCTCTTTATCTTGATAATGATAAAATAAATGTAGACCTTTCAAAATGCGCTCATTGTTATGAATGTTTAAACACATCAAAGCTACGTGGCGCATGTATTGGAAGAACATACAGTTTGGAAACATCTATTATCAATATAGATAAAAAATAAAACCTTCACAACTTTCATAGAAGTCCAGTTTAAAGAGTTTCTGAAGTGTTTAAGAGTTAGAGATGTTAATCCAATTGAAGTTTTGGCTTTTGAAGTTGAAGTAGGAACTTTTGAGAAGCATAGTATCGGTAGTGTTCTCAACCTTTCAAAAATCTGTGGAAAGGGAGTTTTAGTGGTAGAAACCAAAAAAGCAGACCTGGCCGAAACTATAAGAGTCCTGTCTTCCAATAACGTGGACACGAAAGACTTCTTCGAAATATACTCTCTAAGATGAGTTCTACCAACTTATTTGGAAAGATGAATGAAAACTTACGTAAACTAACTCAAGAGAAATTGTTAAGAAGTTATAATGATAACATATCAGAAGGGTGGTAACTAATGGACGAAAAGAACGTTGAGAACGTTTTCATAGCTCCCTGTTCTACTGAACATATCAATAAGGACATCCTTAAGGATATTAGCTTAGAAAGTGGAAAAGGAGAGTCACAGCTGCCAATTAGCATTCAAGGGGTAATACCAATCGAGAGTATAGAAGATGTGCTCTCTGAGGAGGAGAAAAAAACTCTCGAGAAAATATATCCTGACGGAAAAGTTAAGATGTGGGGGACTATTTCAGAAAGTCAATGGAACCCTATCAAAGAGGGGGATTTAGTAGTATTTTATAGAAATGGAAAGTACATCTGTGCTGCTGATATAGTGTATAAAACTCATAATCCTGAATTGGCGCGAAAGGTATGGGGAGCTGATAAAGAAGAAACTCGGGAATACACATTCTTTTGGGAATACATATTTTTTGTTAAAAATATTAGGCAACTAAACGTAGATCGAAAAACGTTCAATGAAAAGATTAAGTATGAATACATAGATAAAGACGGAAAGAAAAAGGCAAAATATGGTCCAAACTTTGTACCAAGATCTTTTATGCGGATTGCTGAAGATCCTTCTAAGGAAAAGATTATCCAACTTGTTAAAAAAATAAGCAACAAAGAAGATAAGCCAAAATCAATCGATTTAATAGAACTTGATAAAGAACTTAATGGAATTATGAAGCTTGCATTAGCTCATCTAATCGCAGGTAAGAATACCATCTTTTATGGTCCTCCTGGAACAGGTAAAACCTATCTAGCCAGGAAAATATGCGAGAACATTTGTGATGAAGATAACTATTCTTTCTCAACTGCTAATGCCGAGTGGAGTTATTTTGATGTTGTTGGGGGATTCGTGCTCGAAGGGAATGGCACAAAGTTCAAGAAGGGAATATTGCTAGAAGCTGTTGAAAAGTGCAGAGGATCTTTGGAAAAAGAGGGTAGACCTTCTTGGCTGATCATAGACGAGCTAAACAGAGCAAACCTCGATCTGGCTTTTGGAAAAACTTTCACCCAACTAGACATAGACTACCGTGACATGCCTCTAGAAGTTATTGAGGAAAATGGAGAGAAGAAGGAATTCTATATGCCATACTCGTTTAGAATCCTAGCGACCATGAATACATATGATAGAGCCATTCTTTTCTCGCTAGGTTATGCATTCATGCGTAGATTTGCATTCATTCCAGTAGGGTCATTGCTCAAGCAACACAAGCTTACCCCTGAGACAGAACTTGAAATTAGCATAACAGAAGAGATGAAAGAATTTGCAAGCAGTGATTTTGCAAGGAATCTTAAGGAGCTAATAATGAAAGTCATTCTTGAGCATTTCACCAAGGAGAATGGAGAAGACAAGGCATACATATTCGAAGACTTCAAAGTTGAAGACATTGGCAAAATCAATGAAATAATCGATAAACTCAGATTTGATGGATTAGATATTGTAGATGTTCTGCTCTACATTGCACATACGATTACCAATAAAGAATTAGTTGAAATTGGCCATGCCATATTATTTGATGCAGCCAAATTCATAGTAGCGTATTCGCAACTTTCTACAAGTGTTGACGCTAGAGAAATTCTCGATGAAGCCGTTACAGCATACATTCTACCACAAATAGAATACTTTATGCCAAAACTGAGAAAGGCAAAAGTTTTCGGTGAGAAAGAATACGAAGAAAAGTGGAATAAGATAAAAGAAGACATCAAAAAGCTTGGCCTTGTGAAGACCTTTAGGGGAATGGAAGAAGCAGAAAAGGAGTTTAAGGTGATTTAGTAGTGGAAATTCATACCTGGGAGGAACATTCTAGAGACAAGTTAAAGGGGATAGACTGGGATCTACTGAAAGAATACATCAACGAGTTAAGAAACTTTTCAAAGGACTTTCCAAACGATGACCAGATAGAGGAGGATTTACCGAGAATTGACGACGATAAATTTAACCCAGGAGGATGGGTCGGTGTTTATGATTTAGGGAAGGACACAATTAAGGTAGTACCAAACCCCGAAAGATTGCCAAAGGATGAATTTGATGTAATTAGACAAGAACTTGTAGGCTGGCTGGAGGCTATAGGTCCTGCCGCTAGAGAGCTGTTTGGGAAATACATGAACACATCAATTTTCAAGCGGAAATTGTATTCTACTTTCAGCCGATATTTGATCCAATACACTGAAATTGCGCTTTCTCATTTCATTCCACGAAACGTATTGGTTGAAAAGCACATAGGGAGAGAACTAAAAGGAAAGCCAGTTTGGAGTGACATTATTTCACATAAGGCTAAGGGTTCCCAACTTTTGGTATCGCAGAAAATAAGATTTGATCTTAGATCCCTACCAAACCTCTTACTCACTAGATTTCATGCTGAGCTGCTGATGGAAATAGACAAGTTGTTTGAGAATCTTGAGGTGGAGAAGACTCCAAAGTTTCTAGGAGAACTCGAGAAATATCGGCAATATCATGCAGAATTTATCAGCGAAAGCGTATTCTCAGAGCTATTAGACGAGGCTCTTGAAATAAATTTTGAAAACCCAGAAATTTTGGAAAGAGTAAGAAAAAGCGCAAAAAGCATCTTTTTAGAGATTTTAGACCTATGGGAAGCATATATTGAAGAAAAAGCCTTCCTAGCAGATTTTGAAAGAGTATTTGATATCTCTTTGAAACCACTAAGTAAGATTTACGAGCTCTGGTGTTACAAGAAGCTCTGCGAAATTTTGAGCATAAATGAGGGTTTTATTAGAAGAAATCCGAATAAAGTGCCTTTTGATCTTAATAAGAAGGTAGGGACATTACACTACAACCCTCCAAGAGGTTTAGGTAATTACAGCGAGATAATGAAGAAGATTGGGGTCTCACCCGGCAGACCAGATTTCTCAATTCAGCATGAGGATAAGATAACGTGTGTTATGGATGCAAAGTGTAAGACAAAACTTGATACTGCCGACGCTCAAAGATTATTGTCTTACCTTCTTGATTATGTGTATCCTAGAAATGATAGGCTTGTGGCGATGGTGTTTTATTTGAATAGAGGTGGGGAGAATCCGATAGAAAAAATACAGGTCAAAGATTGTGAAATATATTTAGTTAACTTAACACCGCAGACTTATCCAGATGTAAAAGAGGAAGTAAAGTCTATTGTTGAATCGACCTTGGATTAAAAATGTTCAAGAGTGAAGAAGGCGATATAAAGTCATTCTTTGGTGACTTACCCGAGTGAGGGGTGATTCTAAGGTGAAATTTTAGGTTGTTGTTTGGGGATGAAGGCGAAGTGAGGGTGAAAAAAGGTGAAATAAAGGCGAAAAAGTAGTGTTAAAAGGGTGAAAATAAGGGGATGAAGGGATGAAAGAAGGTATAAGAAATAGCTAAAAAGGGTGAAATCAAAGTAGAAAAATACCTAAAAAGGTGAAAAAGTGGTGTTAAAAGAGTGATAATAAGGTGAAAAAAGTATAGAAAAAGTTGAAGAAAAAGCGATGATACGGTGATAAAAGGGTGAAAGCATGGTGATAAAAAAGAATAAAAAGGTGAAATAAGGGTGAAAAAAGGTTATGGTAAGGGGGATACAGGATGAAAATAAGGGGATGAAGAGGTGAAAGAAAGGGATTCACTCTATGAAAAGGTGATAATAAGTTGAAAAAAGGTGATGAAACGGTGATAAAAGGGTGATGAGAGGGTGAAACTAGGGTGAAAAGTGGATGTGTGATGTATCACCCAAACATCACCAGAGAGGAAGATAAGGTGAAAAAAGATTAAGAAGTTAAAAGTTTGATAGCCTCTTCAATACTTCCACTATTTACCAACCTCCAGAATTCCGTTTTATTTGTTTTGCTCAAATATCCAAACTTTAATCTCTTTGAATTTTGTAGGCACAAAATTGTTAGTTTTCTTCATGTTTTTTGGTTACCTTTTGTTACTATCATTATTTAAGGTTTGGATTCTAAATTAACTTTGGTGATAGGCACATGTCGGCACGTGTAGGCACAGAGAGAAAGACCGCTAAGCGGTCTGATGGTGGAAAGGAGCGTCCTAAGAGGGTTAGGATTCCAGTTCACTTAACACTCGATGCACAAGTATGGACACTCGCTAAGGAGAAGTTCTCTAATGTGAGCCGGACTGTAGAACAGCTTCTTAAGGTGGCTTTAAATCAAGAACCGAGCCTTCAAATGGTTGTAATTCCAAATTTGGTGGGGCGAGGGGGATTTGAACCCCCGACACCCGGATCTTCAGTCCGGCGCTCTCCCAGGCTGAGCTACCGCCCCGTCTTTAATCCGGAATTGCAAGCATT
>JACIXO010000090.1 GCA_014360385.1 Actinomycetota bacterium
TTTACTCTTCTTCGAGTCTCTTCAACCTCATCAGCAAGGAGTTGAACTGTCTTTTCTTTTTCTGCAAGATTCAAAAGCATTTCGATAAATCTATCAAATTTAATAAGCCAGACGTCTAGTTCACCTGAAGTATTAAGATATCCATAAGGTATGATATCTCCTTCCACTACTTTAGTATAAACAGGAACTCTAACACTCATAAGATTTTTCTCTCCAACTGAAATAGATATTTCTTTTGCAGGAAGAAGTAAAGCCTGTTCAGTCTGATAAGGATCGGTTCTAGCTTTGGCAAGAAGAAACCCCTGAAGTATCGCCTGAAATTCATTCTCTATAGTAAGCCTAAGTTCCTTTACCTCATCAATAACAGAGAGTAGCTGCCGCATTAGCTCGTCCCTTTTATCTTTCAATAACTTATGTCCTCTTATTGCAATTTGGAGCCTCTTTCTTAACCGAAGAAGCTCCATTCTGGTAGCATTGACCTTAAGTATCATAAAAGTATTTTAAATCTCCTTTCCATTCCCAATTTCAATTTTAATTTTCTATTCTTTTCTATTATAATTTCCTATTCTGCTACAAACTAGTTTCTTATTATGCCCCAGAAAAGATTTTTTATCCTATTCTAAATTTTTATCCTATTCTAAATCTTTTCTAAACAAGTTCACTAAATAAACTTAAGCTTCTTTTTCCTTCTCCCTTGCTTTCTCTTCCTCATTCTTTTTTACCTTTTCTCTTTCCTGCACCTTTTCTATACTCCTTCTCTTTCCATTACATATTCTCCTCCTGCTACTACTTTTCCTTTCTCTTCTTCTATCTCTTCTCTTTCTCTTCTAAATTTAGTCCAGTATTTATCAAGATATTCGTCTCTTACTCTCTTTAACTCTTCCCTTGGGAACATTGAAAGAAGCTTCCAGCCTAAATCAAGAGTATTCTCAATAGATCTATTCTCATACTCACCCTGGGAGACATATCGAGCTTCAAATTCCTCAGCAAATCTAGAATAAAGCTTGTCCATCTCTGTAAGAGCTGCTTCTCCCAGTATAGCTGAAAGTTCTTGAACTTCCTTTCCTCTTGCATAAGCAGCATAAAGCTGGTTAAAAAGATCAGCATGGTCTTCCCTTGTTTTACCTTTACCTATTCCTTTATCCTTAAGCCTTGAAAGAGATGGTAAAACATCTATAGGAGGAGAAACCTTCTTCTTGTAAAGAGAGCGAGAGAGAATTATCTGTCCCTCTGTAATATACCCTGTAAGGTCAGGTATAGGGTGGGTTTTATCATCTTCAGGCATGGTAAGAACAGGGATAAGTGTTATCGAACCCTTCTTTCCCTTTATTCTTCCTGCCCTTTCATATATTGTAGCAAGATCTGTGTACAAATAACCAGGATAACCTCTTCTCCCTGGAACTTCTTTCCTGGCTGCAGAAACCTCCTTCAAGGCCTCACAATAATTAGTCATGTCAGTAAGAATTACAAGGACATGCATATCCTTCTCAAAAGCCAGATACTCTGCGCATGTAAGGCCAACCCTCGGGGTAGCAATTCTTTCAATTGCAGGGTCATCTGCAAGATTTAATATCAAGACCGCTCTTTCTATAGCTCCTGTCTTTCTAAAGTCACTTATAAAGTATTCAGCCTCCTCAAAGGTTATACCTATAGCAACAAAAACAACTGCAAATGCCTCTTTTTCACCAAGCACAGTTGATTGTCTTGCTATTTGAGCAGCAATTCTATTATGCGGAAGACCTGAACCTGAAAATATAGGCAGCTTCTGGCCTCTTACAAGAGTATTAAGGCCGTCTATTGCAGATATACCTGTCTGAATAAACTCGGTAGGATAATCTCTGGCATAAGGGTTTATAGGAGCGCCATTTATATCAAGTCTTTTCTCAGGAATAATCTTGTCATTTTCAGTTCTAGGAGTACCCAGGCCAGTAAAGACTTTGCCTAAAATATCAGGAGAGAGATACATCTCAATTCCCCTACCAAGAAATCTTACACGAGTCTTATCAATATCTACACCAGTTGTTCCCTCAAATACCTGAACTAAAGCCTTGTCTCTTTCAACCTCGAGAACCCTGCCTTTCCTTTTACTGCCATCTGGAAGAATTATCTCCACGAGCTCCTCATATTTTGCACCTTCCACACCTTCTATTAACATTAATGGACCTGTTATATTTGAAACACCTCGATATTCTTTTAACATATCCTACTCCTCAATTAGTGATGACATTTCAGTATCGATTTCCTTTTTTATATCATCAATTCTATTAAGTTCGCTCTGCGGAACATATTTCATTCGTGCTATCCTATCTCTTACCTTCATATTTTCAATTGCCTTAATATCTGCACCTAACTGTAGGTAATCTCGAGCTTTGTTATAAAAGTATATAATGGTGTTAATCATTTTATACTGCTTCTCAACTGATGAGTAGGTGTCTACCTCATGGAATGCATTCTGGTGAAGGAAGTCTTCCCTTATCATTCTTGCAGCAAGAAGTGTTAGTCTATCCTGGCTTGAAAGCGCATCAATACCAACAAGACGAACTATTTCCTCAAGTTCAGCCTCTTCTTCAAGAATTCTCATTGCCTCAGTTTGTAAATCAAAATAGTCAGTAGCTACATTTTTCTTAACATATTCCGATATATTTTCAATGTATAGGGAGTACGAATTGAGCCACGAGATCGCTGGGAAGTGCCTTCTATATGCAAGCTGATCTTCAAGTGACCAGAACACCTTTACCACCCTCAAGGTCGCCTGGACAACAGGGTCAGAAAGATCACCTCCAGGAGGTGAAACTGCTCCAATAATTGAAAGAGCCCCTATCCTATCGTTCTGTCCTGAGAGATTTTTTCCTGAAAGACACTTTACAAGTCCAGCTCTCTCATAAAATGACGCTATCCTTGCACCAAGATATGCGGGATACCCTTCTTCGCCTGGCATTTCCTCTAGTCTTCCAGAAATTTCCCTCATCGCCTCAGCCCATCTTGAAGTGGAATCTGCCATAATTGCAACAGAATATCCCATATCTCTAAAGTACTCACCTATTGTAACTCCTGTATACACAGAAGCTTCTCTTGCAGCTACTGGCATGTTAGAAGTGTTCGCAATAAGTATAGTTCTTTTCATAAGAGGCTCACCTGATTTGGGGTCTACAAGTTCTGGAAATTCGAGAAGAACATCCGTCATCTCATTTCCTCTTTCCCCGCATCCTATGTAGACAATAACCTCAGCATCAGCCCACTTGGCAAGCTGATGTTGAATTACAGTTTTCCCCGAACCAAAAGGACCTGGAACACATGCTGTTCCACCTTTCGCAATGGGGAAAAACATATCTATAACTCTCTGGCCAGTAAAAAGAGAAGTATTAGGAGCAAGCTTTTCAACGTAAGGCCTTGGTGTTCTAACAGGCCATCTTTGTATCATAGATATTTCTGTATCACCATGCTGGGTTTCTATAACAGCCACCACTTCCTCTACAGTAAAATTCCCTTTTCTTATATCCTTAACTTTTCCACTTATTCCGGGAGGAACCATAATATAATGCTTTATTAGAGTGGTCTCCTGGACAAATCCGAGATAGTCACCTGGAGCTACGATGTCTCCTTTTTGTACAAGCGGCTCAAACTCCCATTTTTTCTCTCTATCAAGTGCTGGAAGATGGACTCCCCTTGTTATGAAATCTCCAACTTTTTCATATATAATGTTAAGAGGTCTTTGTATTCCATCATAAATGGACTCTATGATTCCAGGGCCAAGCTCTACAGTAAGAGGTTTTCTTGTCAAATATACGGGTTCCCCAACTCCTATTCCACCGGTTTCTTCATAGACCTGAATAGATGCCAGATCTCCTTTTAGCTCAATAATTTCACCCATGAGTCTTTTCTCAGACACATAAACAACATCGAACATTTTGGAGCCTGTCATGTTTTCAGCAACTACAAGGGGACCTGCTACTTTGACAATCCTACCCTTTTTTTCCATATCATCTCTAATTTCCATATGCATGCTCCCACTTTATACTGATTACTAATTTTATGCTTGCTAATTACTGATTTCACGCCTACCTTTAATAGCAAAAACTACTAAATATTAAAACTATTAATGGTAAAATAGATATATAACCATTTACATACTCATTCGCTTACTTCCCCACCAATAACGTCTGCTCCTACAGCCTTAATTATTGCTTGACGAAGCCTCCTGATTGCATAATTATTTCTTTCCTTAAGGCCAGGGATCACCACTATTGATGGTGAAAATTCATAAGAATACTCCCTTATCACAGGATCTAACCTTGCTGCAATCTCCTCTGTTATGAATATAATTCCATATCCCTGTTTTGCAAGCTTCCTGATCCACCCTTCCGCCTCCTGGGGAGCTGAGCTGGGAAAAACATCTACTCCCATAGCTTTGAATATGAGCATTACATTTTTTTCGCCAATTGCTGCAAGCTTAGTCTTTTCTGCCATATATTACTTTATCTTCACTTAATTATTTATTTCTTTTCTTAATTACTTATTAATTTACCTCACTCTTCAGTAAACTTTCCTTCTTGCATCTCCCATTCCAGAAAGGAAAAACCTTATTAATCTACCTTACTCTTCAGTAAACCCCGTGCCTGTCATTACTGCACCAGCAATATTCTTGACTTTATTCTCTCTTTTTCAACATGATAGACAAGACCCATAAATATGATATTCAGACTTCGAAGTTCTATTTTTTTTCTACAAAAAAACCAGATAATTTTTTCAAGACTTGCAATAGAGTACTTAACTGGCTCGAAAAAAGAAAGGTAAAATAGGTCTTCACCCAACTCAAAAGGGGTAAATGTTTGTTCATCGAAAAGACAGTGAGTTCCTTTTTCAACAATTTTACTGTAAATTGTGCCTTTCATTAGAGCTGCGAACTCTTCTATAGAGCCATCTTCAAATCGGTAGAATAGGTCAGGCTCCAGGAATCCGTTTGGATAGATTACTCTTTTAAGACCGAACTTACTTCCAGAAAATTTGTATCTACAAAGATTTTCAATATTGAAGATATCAATAATGTGCCTTAAAAGATTTTCGATAGCCTTGCTCCCAACAGTAGAAACAGCATTAAATAGATTTTCAAGATAAAATAATTCTAGTTTCAATTCAAGGAGTCTAAAGTCAGACTCTTCGGACAAAAGCTCCCTGACATACTCAAGCACTGGAATGAGAGTAGCGTCTATGCCTTCATATTTTCCACTATCAATAGCATACCTTACCCTATTGTAAGAATGTGCAGCTGAAAGCGGGATAAATAGGTAGCTCAGATCCCTTTCCAGAATCTTAGACTTAATTACAACCTTTATGTTATGTAACTCCTCCTCAAAAATTAAAAGTCTTATGACAGGCATATGTTCAGGCTTAAGCCTCTCTGTTAGAAACTTTACAGCACTAGAAAGTTCCCTTGTAATAATATCATCGAGACTTTGTTTCTCTTCGATTTCATTCACATATCTACTGTAGTAAGTCTCCTGAAGCACCTTTAAAAATCCGTCTAAACCTCTTGAAGACAACATACGCTCAAAATGATGCTTCTCCAAAAACTCTCTCTCCCTTACTTTAAGTTCACCACAGGCAAACAAATAGTACGGGTCTTCAAAAACTTCATATTCTGGTAACTTGATTAACTCCAAGTCACTACTCCTTTTTGTCAAACAAAAAATGAGCTACTTCCATTCTTAGATCTTCAATGTGAGCGTCTATCACGCTTTCAGGTGATATATGGTATTCCACCTTTCCATTTTCAGATACTATTTTTACACCTTTCTCAAAGTCCACCTTACCATCTGATTTCTTAAGCTTCAAATTCTCTGACGCCAGCCTGACCAGTTCATCGTCAATAATCATCTCTTTATATCCTATACTGTACTCCCCACCTGTTATTTCTAGATCTTTAATTGCTTTCCTTAAAAATAAAAGGCATTTTTCCCTTTCAATATTAGAAAGCCTTTGTTTAGCTAAACTT
>JACIXO010000091.1 GCA_014360385.1 Actinomycetota bacterium
AAAAGATGGGAGTTCCTTCTCGATTTTAGCTCAAAAGGAATTAATATTAGATAATGACAATAAACCAGCTGGTATAAGAGGGATTGGAATAGATATAAGTGTCTTAAAGGATTTGGAAAAAAAATATGAAGTAATTTTTGAAAACAGCGGAACTGCAATGGCAATAATCGAAGAAGATACGACTATCTCCCACGTGAATTCGGAATTTGAGAAACTATCTGGTTATCCAAGAGAGGAAATTGAGGGTAAAAAGAGCTGGGCCGAATTTGTCTCAAAAGAAGATCTAGATACAATGAAAAAATATCATTATCTTAGAAGAATAAACCCGGACCTTGCACCAAAAAAATATGAGTTTAGAGCTATTGACAAAGATGGAAATATTAGAAACTTTCTAATAAACGTTGCACTTATTCCTGGAACAAAAAGAAGTATAGTATCACTAATAGACATTACTGAAAAACATAAAACTGAAGAATCTCTTAAAAGGATAATTAATGGTGTAGTAGAGGCAATGGCAAAATTAGTTGAGGAAAAAGATCCATACACAGCAGGGCACCAGAAACGAGTGGCTACACTTTCAAAGAAGATTTCTGAAGAAATGGGGCTCCCAGGCAAAACAATCGATGCTGTCTATATCGCTGGTTTGATTCATGACATCGGTAAAATCGTAGTTCCTTTTGACATACTGAACAAGCCTGGCAAACTTAATGAGCTGGAATTCAATCTAATAAAGACTCACCCAAAAGTTGCTTATGATATATTAAAAGAGGTACCATTCCCCTATCCTGTTAGTGATATAGTTCTCCAACACCATGAGAGACTTGATGGTTCAGGATATCCTTACAGTTTAAAAGACAAAGATATTTTGATTGAAGCCAAAATATTAGCTGTAGCAGATGTTGTTGAAGCAATGGGCTCACACAGACCATACAGAGAAGCCTTAGGTGTTAGTGCAGCATTAGAAGAGATATCACAAAACAAAAATAAACTCTATGACCCTAAAGTCGTAGATGTATGTATAAAAATATTCAGAGAAGAAAAACTTGCCTTCTAATGAACATAAATGAACATAAAATTTATTAAGCTACAAGATTATTTCGAAAAATGGAAAAATGTTGATAACTAAATTTCATCCCTTATCAAATATACTTCCGCCTCGCAACCTTCTCTTACATCTCCAACATTTTCAGGAAATACAGCAATACCATTAGCCCTGGACATAGAAGTAAGTATACCTGAACCCTGCATTCCAGTAGACTTAAAAAAATATTGCTTATCCCTCTTTTCAACTGCTACCCTTACAAACTCTGTTCTTCCCTCTTTATGCTTAAAATCATGCAAAGCCTGGGCCACAACTGAGTTTCTAAAAAGCCTCTCATACCCCATAATTTTTGATACCAGTGGTCTTACATACATCTCAAAACATACCATCACAGAGACCGGATTTCCTGGCAAGCCAAAGATAAACTTCTCATCAGTTTCTAGTTTACTGTCACTACCTTCCAATTTACTTTCGGATTTCAATGATTCTAACTTTCTTTTAGACGTTGACTTATTTTTAAAAGTCCAGAAGGCAAGGGGCTTACCCGGCTTTTGATTTACTCTCCAGAATATAAGATTTGCACCTATCTCATCAAGGATCTCTTTAACATAGTCATACTCCCCCACAGAGACCCCACCGGTTAAAAGTAAAATATCACACATAGCTAAGGCTTCTAAAATCTTGTTTTTTATCACCTTTTTTTCATCCATAACTATGCCAAACCTTACATAAGGAACATTAATTTCTTTTATCTGGGAGGCAAGCGAATAACTATTGCTATCTCTTACTTTTCCAACTTCCAACTTCTCACTAACTTCTATTAACTCACTTCCCGTAGTTATAATACCCACCGTAGGAGGATAGTACACCAAAACCTCGCTCACCCCAATGGAGGCCATAACTCCTATATCTGCAGGATAAATCTTTTTACCCTTTGGTAAGACTATATCTCCCTTCTTAATATCTTCCCCCCTATACCTTATATTTTCTCCTGCACTTACCTCCCTGTAAACCAAAACCTCGCCGTTTTCTACTTCTGTGTCTTCTTTCATTACTACACAATCACAGCCAGAAGGAATAGGAGCTCCTGTCATAATAGAAACACAGTGGCCAAGTTCTATTCTAAAATCAGACACACTGCCAGCAGGTATATCCTTTTTAAAAAGCTTAAGTCTAACAGGATAACCTCTGTCAGCCCCTTTCACATCTTCAGCCCTCACTGCATATCCATCCACAGCAGAATTATCATACATTGGAATATCATCATTTGAAACCACATCTTGAGCCAAAATAAGACTAAGAGAGCTAAGAATGGGAACTTTCTTTAAGATCCTTCTGTTAGCCGAACTTAGAACTTTCTCCTGAGCCTCTTTTACTGAAAGCATGAATAGTAAGTCTCCTCTTCAAACATCTCTCTTTTTAAAATAAATCTCTTTTTTAAAATAATAATCTCAAAAAAATAATAATCTCAAATAAACACTCTCAAATAAAAAATCTTCCCTTTAAAGATCAGGACTTTGAAGCACTAAAGGTAGATCAAGCCTGTTTCTCTCCAGGAAAGCCCTGTCAGACAAAACTTCCCTGGCATCCCCATCAAAAATCAGTTTCCCATCGTTTAAAATCATGCATCTATCAGAAAGCTGATAAGCAAGGTCCAGGTCATGAGTAGCAATTATAATAGTCTTATCCATTCCCTTAATTAGCTCTATGAAATTTTTTCTGTTATATGGATCAAGGTTACTGGAAGGTTCATCAAGAAGTAAAATTCGCGGATTGTAAGACAAAACTGTAGCCAGGGCTAAGAGTTTCTTCTCACCAAAACTTAAGAAATGAGGAATTTCTTCCATTTTTATATTCTCAAGCTTTACTATCTTCAATGTCTCTCTGACTACTTTTTCAATATAGCCCTTATCCCTTGCTCTAGCATCCTTTTTCTTATTAAGATAGTTTACCAGACCGAACGAAACCTCGTCAAAGACCGAGGTTGAAAAAAGCTGATCATTAGGATCCTGGAAAACAAAACCTATATTTTCTCTTATATCATAAATAGTCTTTTTCTCCAACTTCTTTCCAAACACAAAAATCTCACCAGAGCCACAATCTCCATCTATAAGTCCATCTAAAAGCCCGGCTACACTTAGAAGAAGTGTAGATTTGCCAGCCCCATTTGGGCCTACTATTGAGACTTTCTCTCCTTCGAGAATTTCCAAACTTACCCTATTAAGTGCTACCTTAATGTAGCTACTAGTTTCCCCTATACTCCTGCTAACTTTATAGCTATAGGTAAGATCTTTTACTTTGATTGCTACTTCCCTTTCCATCATGCAAGCCAATTACGTAAGAATAAGACTCAGACTCTTTTGCTTAAACTTTTGTTCTTATAACAATCCACGGGACCTCATTTTTCAAATAGGAGTCTTAGAAATCTGTCTTGCTGTATCCTTGTTTTAATAACATAAGAATCCCCGGGACCTTGTGTTTTTTCTATATTATAATTTAATGTCATATTATACAATCGAAACCACATAAATGTTAACAACACACAACATGAACATGTATCCCTAAACTACACATCTACATGTCCTGCACATGCTTTATTATACTTAGGTTATATTGAAGAACAGTAAATAACCAATAGTGGTTCAGGATTATTCTTAAGTTTATCAGAAGTGTCATATGATATTGAAGAACTCCACAAGTCTGATAGAAAGTAGCATTAAAACAAAGGTAGTCAGGAGAGCTATAGAAGATTTAGAAAGATTATTCTCTTCATCAAGGATATAAAAATTTCCATCAAATCCCCTTGACTCCATTGATCTATAAACATTTTCAGCTCTATCAATAGATCTTATCAGAAGATTACCAAATAGAAACGAAAGTTTTTTATTAAAACTTTTATAGGCTCTGCTGAAAGTCCTGCTTTCTATTGAAAGCCTCCCAACTCTGAATTCTTCTCTTGCCAGAAAAACATACCTGTACATTAAAAATATTACAGAGACAATCATTTTGGGAAGATACATCTTTCTAAGTGCCCTTAAAAGCTCCATCTCACTGGTCGAGGTTATAAGAGTGGTAAGGAGAAGCACTGAGAGGAATGACTTTATGATCACAGACACAAATGTAATAACTCCATTATCACTTACAGCAATATCAAATGGGCCAAGATTGAAACCAAAAATAGTATTCCCTTCATTTGCAAAAGGAATAAATACAGAAATACACAGGGGATACAAAAACACAAGAAACGTTCTTCTCACAAGCCTTTTCAAACATGGTTTAAAAATAAATCCGAGAGCTAAGACTAAGATAAAATAAAACCCAAGGATAAGATATTCTCCCTCAGGAACACTAATTATAAAAAGTATGCTAACTATAACCAGAATTAATTTGCTTCTTGCATCAAGAGAATATCCTTTATTCATGTTTCTTTATTGTCCCTTTATTTATGTCCCTTTTTATTTATGTCCTTTTTTTGCCACTCTAGGTAACTTAATCTTAAGGTAACTTAAGCCTAACCTAATCTTAGGCAACTTAAAACCTTAATATTAATCCCAGTATTTATTAATCCCAAAATTAATCCCAATGATATTTCTTTTAAGTTTTTATTCTTTTGTGGTCTCTTCTTCCCTGCTCTTATTCTGAGACGTTATTTTATATATTCCATAAAAAATACCAAAAATCGCAAGAACAATTAGCACACCAAAGAATCCTGCAAGAGCAGTCTGCCAAAGCTCATTTTTAATACCAGGAAAAAGATAATCAGGAATGGGAAAATTAAGATTAACTCCTGCTCCCTCAGCTTTTTCTATAAATCCAAATTTCTCTGCAACCTTCTCAAGACCATCGGGATAAGAGGAAGCAAATGGAGATAAGAATAATGCGACCACAAATGAAACTACTATCATCCAAACTATAAACTTAATGTCTCTTTTTTCCATAATCAAGCTCCTTAGTTTTCTTTAAGGTTTTTCTCTTTTTAATTATTTTTCTAATTTCTAATCTAACCTATCTTCTAAAGCTTTTCTTTTAATCTAATCTATCGAGTTCTCTCACCCCTGGGGATTTTTCATTCCGCGAGAGCTTTCTTCTAATCCAATCTATCTTCCGAACCTCTCTTAACTCTTCCAAGATCTTCTCTAACTCCTTACTTACTTTCTTTAAAATACTTTTAACTTTCTCCAGTAAGTTCTCTAGTAAGTATAAGGTCAGGTCTTACTCTGTCTATGAAAGCCACAATAGCTGTTGTAATCAAAGCTTCTCCTACCCCGATTACCATATGTACTAAAACCATCGCCTTCATAGTAATTCCCATAGCATAAGTACCAGAAATCCCAAGCTCAAGTGCAGCAAAGAAGGAGGCAACAACTACGGAAAGCCATGAAGCTATCGCCACAGAGAAATAAAAATTAGTTTTTGACCTGGATAGCCTTTCAATCGCTTTATAAACAAGAAATGCTCCATAAACACCCACTATTGCCATATTAAAAATGTTTGCCCCAAGGGCTGTTACTCCTCCATCCGCAAATATAAAGCACTGAACCAATAGAACTATTGAAAGAATAATAGCTCCAGCATGAGGCCCAAGAACCACTGCTGCAAGTGCTCCTCCAAGTAAATGCCCGGAGGTCCCTCCAGGAATTGTAAAATTTACCATCTGACCTGCAAAGATAAGAGCTGAAATTACACCCATGAGAGCCACAACTCTAGCCTTAAAAAACTTCCTGACCTTATAAATTGCAGCCGCAAGCCCTCCAGCAGAAACTACACCGGTAGAAACAGCAGTTTTGACATCTACAAAACCATCAGGAATGTGCATAGAACTTCCTCCTTATTCATTAGTGTTACTTTTTAGAAAAAAGTAACACTAATTCTAAGAAAAAGCAAGTATTTTTCCTTCATTTTTACTTCAAAT
>JACIXO010000092.1 GCA_014360385.1 Actinomycetota bacterium
TGGAGGAATTTAAAAAATCCTTTAACTAAATTTTACCCGGAGTTAATTCTAGCTAGGCTTTGAAGTTCTTAATTATTGTGCGGTGGGACTCAAAACAATATGGAAAAAGCAAGAGAAATTAAGAGAAAAATAGATAATATAAATGAGATTAAGAAGATCACCAAGGCGATGGAAATGGTTTCTTCCTTTAAGATTCTAAGGGCTCAAAGAAGAATATTAGAAGCTCGACCCTTTTTTGAGAAAGTGGAGGATTTTATAAATGATATAGCCTGCCATTCTCGTGGTATGGATAATCCATTAATAAAACCTCGTGAACAAGAAAATAGTGTCCTTGTGATAGGAATTACCTCTGATAGGGGCCTTTGTGGCGCTTACAATGCTAACATTATAAGGCTTGTTGAAAGCAAGATTGAAGAGCTGGTGTCAGAAGGAAAAAAAGTAAAGCTTGATATTATAGGAACAAGGGGAATTGATTACTTTAGTCGCAGAAGTTTTGAGTTGTCCAGAACTTACAAATATTTATCTGAGTATCCCAAATTTCTGGATGCTAGAGAAATATCCAGGGACATTATTTCAAGATATGTTGCAGGAGAGGTTGACCGGGTTATTATTTGTTATACAAGATTTGTAAGTGTGGTAGAACATAAAACTTGCACGCGTCAGGTTCTACCTGTCCCTTTCAGCATGAATGGAAGTGAAGGCAATCAGGCTTGGGAGGAACCGAGTGTAAACATTTATACCCCCGACACTCAGGATGTCGAAGATAGCAGTAAAAATGGTGTATATAGAGTTACACCCGAGTTTATATACGAACCGTCTATCCGTAATATCCTTGACTCTCTTCTTCCAGAATACATATATTCTATTGTTTATATTGCTCTACTTGAGTCTACAGCAAGCGAGATTGGTGCAAGGATGACTGCTATGAGAAGTGCTACAGATAATGCTGATGAAATAATAGACGAGTTAAAGCGTAGATATAATAGGGCAAGACAACAAGAAATAACACTGGAAATAGCAGAAATAACTTCGGAAGCCGAATTTCTTAAAAAGGATTTTGGAAGGTTTGCTATCAGTAGAGAAAGAGTGTAGGTGTAGTAGAGAAGTGTAAAAGAGAGGCACGAGTGATTAAATAGGGTTACCAAAAGTTACTAGGGTTACCGAATGGTACAAAAAAGTGGGTTTATGAAATGGGAAATAGGAAATGGGATAGAATAGAACTAGAGATGGATAGAAAGGCAAGCTTGATTAATTGGTGAGAGCCAAGATGGATGAGAAAGAAAATACAGGAATAATAGTAAGCATAAAGGGGCCTGTAATTGATGTGGAGTTTCCTCCTGGCAGACTACCTGATTTATACACAGCATTGATTGTATATAGGCCTGTGGAGGGAGTTAAGTATTATGGAGAAAAGGTGGTTGCAGAAGTTCAGCAGTCAATTGGTGATAACAAAGTAAGGGCAGTTGCATTATCAAGCACTGAAGGACTCAGGAGAGGAATGAAGGTTATAAATACAGGTAAGCCGATCGAGGTCCCGGTTGGAGAGGAAACGCTGGGCAGAATATTTAATGTGCTTGGAGAGCCTATTGATTTTAAGGGCGAGGTTAGAACCAAAGTCCGTTTCCCAATTCACAGGGAGCCACCAGATATAGAGGACATAGAGACTTCTACTGAGATTTTTGAAACCGGTGTTAAAGTGATAGACCTTCTCTGTCCATTCGTTAAAGGCGGTAAAATTGGGATGTTTGGTGGTGCTGGGGTGGGGAAAACAGTTCTTATAATGGAGCTTATTCATAACATTGCTATTGCACGAAAAGGAGTCTCAGTATTTGCTGGAGTAGGTGAAAGAACAAGAGAGGGAAATGAATTATGGCTTGAAATGAAAAGAGCAGGAGTGATTGATAAAACAGTCCTGGTATTTGGACAGATGGATGAACCTCCTGGTGCAAGGCTCAGAGTAGGGCTTACTGCTCTTACAATGGCTGAATACTTCAGAGAAGAAGAAAGAATGGATATACTTCTTTTTATTGACAATATTTTCAGATTTGTTCAGGCTGGCCAGGAGGTGTCCACACTTCTTGGCAGAATCCCATCAGCAGTTGGTTACCAGCCTACACTCTTTTCTGAAATGTCAGAGCTCCAGGAGAGAATTGCTTCGACAAAGAGAGGATCTATTACTTCTGTTCAGGCAATTTATGTCCCGGCCGATGATCTGACAGACCCTGCACCTTCTACTGTGTTTTCTCATCTGGATTCCACTGTTGTCCTTTCAAGACAGGTAGCAGAACACGGTCTTTATCCAGCGGTGGATCCCCTTGCTTCATCGTCAAGGATATTAGACCCTCAATATGTAAGTGAGGAACACTATCAGGTAGCAAGGAAAGTTCAGGAGATACTCGAAAAGCATAGGGAGCTTCAGGATATAATAGCTATTTTAGGCATGGATGAACTTTCAGAGGAAGACAAGCTTCTTGTTAGAAGAGCGAGGAAAATAGAAAGGTTTTTAACCCAGCCTCTTTTTGTTGCGGAGCAGTTTATAGGTAAGGAAGGAAGATATGTGAAAGTTGAAGATACAGTTAAAGGTTTTAAGGGTATAGTGGAAGGAAAATATGACGATTTACCAGAACAGGCTTTTTATATGGTTGGTACGATAGAAGAAGCGGAGGAACAGGCTAAGAATGCAAAATAAAAAAATTCATGTAAGTATAGTAACACCTGAAGGTAATGCTTACGAGGGAGATGTTGATTTTCTAAGTATTCCTGCAACGACAGGAAGTATGGGTATTCTACCAAACCATATCCCTATTATAGCTCAGCTCGGAGTTGGAGTAATGAAACTTATAGAAAATGGAAATCCTTTATATATAGGTGTATCCGGGGGATTTATGGAGTTTATAAACAATAGAGCTAATATACTTACCGAGCGTGCTATTTTCACTGAATATGATAAAAGGGGTGAAATTATAAAAGAGCTAAAGAAGAAGCACCATATCATTCAGGAATTAACTGAGGAAACTAAGGGTATACTTCATGCTATTGCATCTATGAAAAGGCTCAGGGAATAATCCTGGAAAGCTCTATGTAGTTTATTTCTATATAGTTTATTATATCTAAGCTCTGTTATACCCAAAATTATACCTAAACTCTATACTTTATTATGCCTGTAATACTATATTCATAGTAAATAATAAAAAAAGTGGAAAATAGAGAAATGGAAAAGTTTGTTATAGTAGGAGAAAAGACACTCTCGGGCAAAGTGAAGGTTAGCGGAGCTAAAAATTCTGCGCTTAAACTCATGGCTGCCTCTATACTCTCCGAGGGCAGGGTTACGATTAAAAATATTCCAGGAATTGATGATGTAATGACCATGATAGAAGTTCTGAAACACCTGGGCGCAAAAGTTAGTTTTGATTTAGATCAAAAAGTACTTCAGATAGATCCAACTTTTATCTCAAGTTATGAAGCTCCTTATGAACTGGTAAGAAAAATGAGAGCTTCAATTCTGGTTGCAGGTCCACTTCTTGCAAAATTTGGACATGTAAAAGTTGCAATCCCTGGTGGCTGTAATATTGGTTCAAGGCAAATTGATATCCACCTTAAGGGGTTTGAAAGCCTGGGAGCAGAGAGTGTGATAGAGCATGGGTATATATATTTGAAATCAGCCAGAAAAGGCCCCAAGCCTTCTGGAAAGGAAGGAAGATATCTTCAGGGAACGGTCATTAACTTTGATTTTCCTTCCCGAGGTGCTACCGAAAATATAATGATGGCAGCCACTTTAGCAGAAGGTAAGACAGTTATTAACAATGCAGCCAGGGAACCCGAAATAGTGGATCTGGCTAATTTTCTGATATCAATGGGAGCAAAAATAGAAGGAGGAGGAACTGACTGCATAACCATTCATGGAGTAAAAAACCTAAAAGGTACGGTCTACAGGGTTATGCCTGATAGCATAGAAGCAGGAACATTCATAACAGCTGCTAGTCTGTGTGGCGAGAAGGTTGAGATATGCGATGCAATCTGGAGCAATCTTGAAACTTTTTGTCTTAAACTAAGAGAAATAGGCATAGACATAGAAGACAGGAGCAACAAATCCATTGTTGTTAAAGCTGTCTCAAGACCTTTAAAACCTACTTATATTAGTACCCTTCCATACCCTGGTTTTCCTACAGATCTTCAACCAATAATAACAGTTCTCCTGTCCATAGTTCCTGGGGTGTCGATAGTTACCGAAAATGTGTTTGAGAATAGGTTTATGCATGTAGAAGAGTTAAATAGGATGGGAGCTAATATAAAGGTTGATGGACATCATGCCATAATTAAAGGGGTAGAAAAGCTATCAGGTGCCCCGGTAAGAGCTTTTGACCTTCGTGCTGGTGCTGCACTTGTTCTGGCAGGGCTTGTAGCTGAAGGAACTACTGAAGTAAGTGATATTTACCACATTAGAAGGGGTTATGAAGATTTTGAAAAAAAGCTCCAATCGCTTGGAGCTTGTATAAGGGTGGAATGAAAATTAAGCTTGGTCACAAGTGAGCTAAGAAAACTTTTTACAAATCCTTTCTTACAAATCCTATCTTACTTTTTATCGTACTTTTTTATTAAATCTCTGTATTCTGGAACAACATCGCTAGTAAATTTTCTCATCCCTTCCATTGTCTTAAAGTGAATGAGACATTCCTTAATTACACTGAATGGAAGAGTTGCTATATCAGCTCCTGCAAGAGCAACCTCTCTCACCTGTCTTGCATTTCTTATACTTGCTGCTATGATTTCTGCCTTAATGTCGTATGTCCTAAAAATTTCTACACACTGGTTTACCAGATCTACTCCTGATACAATTCCGTTATCTTCAAGTATCTCGTCATCTTTTTCCCATCCCAGGGCCGGGAAGTAATCGCTTTTTTTGAATGAGATTTTGTTTTGTTGTCTGATAAAATCGTCAACACGGCCTGCAAATGGACTTACAAACTTCGCTCCTGCCTTAGCTGCCATGAGTGCCTGTTCTGGAGTGAATATTAGAGTGCAGTTTACAGGGATACCCAGTTTTGATAGCTCCTTTACGGCTTTTATGCCATCAAATATGTTTTCTGAGTTTTCTTCGAAGGAAGGGCACACCGGAATTTTAATATACACATTTTTTGCAACAGGGTTAAATAATTGGTATAGCCTTTTCCCCTCATTCACCATCTCCTGATAAGTGTTTCCTATGACTTCCAGGCTTACTGGAGTACCCTTGGCTACCTGGAGTATCTCTCTAATATAGGTCTCCATGTTAATTTCCTGTCCCTTGGCTTTAAGGTCCTCCATTGCCTCTTTTATGAGTGAAGGGTTAGTTGTAACTCCATCTATAATTCCGTATGAGTAAGCTTCTTTTATTTCATCTAATTTACTGCTGTCTATAAATATCTTAATTTTAATCACCTCCTGATAGCTTAATTTTTATATTTTTATTAATTTTTATATTTTTGTATGTAAGTAACTT
Source organism: Actinomycetota bacterium (assembly GCA_014360385.1). Taxonomy (GTDB): domain Bacteria; phylum Actinomycetota; class Humimicrobiia; order Humimicrobiales; family Humimicrobiaceae; genus JACIXO01. The sequence goes on from JACIXO010000092.1 coordinate 5,480, forward strand.
TCTCGTGTAAAAGGAATTAGTTCTAGTTTGTGTTCTTAAATTTGTTTAAATAAAGTTTATATATAATGATTTGCTAAGTCAATTAAAAATTTCGAGCCAGGAAGAATTTCCAATTTCGTGATAGGGACAATAATGAATCTTAAAGAATAAGGCTTCGCTCTCCTCTCTTAAAAGGAACCATGCCTGCTTCGCCTTAAAACGGTTTTCGAAACACCAAGCCTGATCTAATAACTTTTTCACATCACGGAAAAAGAAATGCTACTTTCGAGCTACAGAAAATTGGATTTGCATAATATTTAAAATAATTGTATAATATGCAACTATACTTTATATACTATATATACTGTAAAACGGAGTTTTTTAAAAATGGGTGCAAAAAACAAAATAGATATAGCTGTAATAGGGGCTTCGGGCTACACAGGTCTTGAACTTGTTAAAATACTTGCCAACCACAAGA
>JACIXO010000093.1 GCA_014360385.1 Actinomycetota bacterium
AAAAACGAAAAGTAGACTGGCTAGTTTGGAATTTGAAAAAATTGATGAGAAAATCTGACTGGAAAAAATTGACTGAAAAATTAATTAAAAAATTAATGAGAAAGATTTAGAAGAAAGGTTTATGTTTTGAAAAAGATAATAAATAAAAAATTGATGGTTAGATTCCTTTTAGTCTTCTTAGTAGTTTGTGTAGCTTTTATTTCTTTTGGAATTATTGTTTCCTGCAATACCTTATGGGGGGAAAGCTGGCTTAAGGTGGAAAGCTCTGAAAATGAGAAGATCTGGATTGATACTTCCCACTGGGAGACCACAAAGGTATGGGTTAAGGACGGCTATTATAAGGAAGAATTAAAAAAGGAATGGGTGGATACTTCCTATGTAGTTAATGACGGGTACTGGAAGACTGAAGAATATTATGTCTGGGTGCCTTCCGTGAGCTATGTTCCTTATACAGTGTATACGTATGTTGATACGTCTCATTACGAGAAAAGGTACAGGGACGTTGAAAAATGGATAAGTTGTAGTCTTACCATCTATGTTGGCTGTTCGAGTTATGGTTGGAGTATATATTCGTTTGCAGCAAAGCCCATGGGAGATGTAATAATTACGTATAAAGGAGAAAAATACCGAGCTCACAAAGACGTAATTGACTATAAGCCATACCGGGGAGGACAAGTCTATGCTATCCGATACCGATGCTATCAGAAGAAGGTAACAGTAACGGAATACTATTATGTGTGGGTAAGTTCAGGATACTGGCGGTCCTATACCACATACAGGAAAGTTGATAACTCTCACTGGGAAAAGAGAATTAGAACAGTATGGGTGGATACATCGTACAAAGTAAGCCAGGGGTATTGGAGAGAATATAAGGTAAAGACCTGGGTAGATACGAGTCACTATGAATACAAAATGGTATGGGTTGAGGATGGCTACTATGCGACTCCACTTCACGGGGAGATTACTGTAGAAAAGGAACCTGAGTATGTGTTTACCAGATGGCATAAGGATAGTAACGGAAATGAGGCAGAGATGAAATTAAGGGTAATCTGGAAGCTGGACAACAGCAGATTGGCAGAAGGAGAAGAAGAAAAGAGAATTACTTATGCTTATATCTACCAGGATGTGTGCAGAAATGCAAATAAAGGAGTGCAAAGATTAACGATTTTTAGAGGAGAAATTCCTTCCCTTGTAGCAGGGAGTATAAGTAGAGCTTCGAAATTTGACTATAGTGGAAATGAAGAAAGCACTCTTCATATCTATCTTTATGGAGAAAATGGGGAAGTTGTTCATGTATACTTTAAAAATCCTATAAACGGCTACAGATCAATTAATCTTAGAGAAGGTGGGACTTCAAGTGACGCAAATAGATGGCTTGGCGGGAATAGCTATGGAAAAGTTACATTTTAAGTCTAGGCCTTCTTCGCATGAGAGGGGAGCGGTACTAATTGTTGTTACCCTTCTTTTGCCAGTGTTTGTTTTGTTAATGGGCATGGTCGTAGATATAGGAAGAGCTTTAGCTTACAAGGCTGAGCTAAACAAAGCATGCATGATTGCAGCTGAAGAAGCCTCAAAATCTATAGATATTCGAGTTGCTCAGGTGCTTGGAATAAATAGGTTGTCAGAAGATTATTCCACTGTCATTAAGGAATACTTTACCAGGAATTACCAGAATAAAGATTATGCTATCATAAACTATGTGAGATACAGAGTTATAGGAGGAACGGATAACCCAAAATATATTGAGGTATATTGTGAGGCTAAGCTTGGCTCTTTCTTTCTAAAGACAATAGGTATAGATTACATTGTTGTTCACGCAAGCGCTAACGGAAGGCTTCGCAGATTAAGGTAGATAAATGAGAAATGTTGTATAAGAATAAGGTTTCCAATTAGTGTCTATTTAAATAAAAAATATAAAAAATATAAAAAATATATCCAAAAATATATATTCAAAACTAGAATATTAGAAGGTAGATAAGCTCAACTAACAAGAGATTTTCTTGTGGAGAAACTAAATCCCGGGTAGAGCTTCGTGTATGATCATGAATTTAAAAAGAATTTCTTGATTTCTCGTCTCTAACTTCCTGTAAAAATATTTAGGATAAATGCTATAATAGGAAATACATTTGTCTATTTACTCTGATTTAATACCACACATTATATACTATCTATTTAATTGGTTTTAATTGGTCAAGATTAGTAAAACTGATGATTAACATAATTAACTATAGTGACAAATGTCACTGTTAATTTAAACTAATTTAGTAAGATGACAGATGATATTAGTGCGTATTAGTGTGGTAGAATCGGTTATTCAGTAAAGTCTAATGAAATATTAAAGCTTATGCTAAGAATATTTTATCAGGGTAATATGGGGACATATATGCAAAAGACATATATGGAAAAGACATATATGCAAAAGACATATGGCCGGAAGTGAGAAAAGAGAAAGACTTAAAGAGTTCTATTTAGAAATAAGGAACTGCACGAAATGTGAACTTTCAAAGACGAGAACAAATTTTGTATTTGGTAGCGGTAGTGCAGATGCAACTATTATGTTTGTGGGAGAAGCCCCAGGTAGGAATGAAGATCTGCAGGGCAAGCCTTTTGTGGGTCAGGCAGGAAGGCTGCTTGATGAACTTCTTTTGTATATAGGGCTTACGAGAGACAAAGTTTTTATTGCAAATGTTTTAAAATGTAGACCTCCCGGAAACAGAGATCCGAGACTGGAAGAAATAAACTCCTGTAAATGTTATCTTTTCAAGCAAATAGAAATAATAGATCCGAAAATAATCTGCACACTCGGCAAGCACTCAACCCAGCTGATTCTTAACACCCAGGCAGGCATAACGAGCCTTAGAGGTAGGGTTTTTAAGATTGGAAAGAGACTCATTCTTCCGATAAACCATCCTGCTGCAGCTCTTTACACTCCTTCCAAGATGAGCGTTCTTAGAGAGGATTTTCTAAGGATCGAAAGGTTCATAAGACATGAAGAAGAATACAGAGGTTATATGGAAGAGATAGAGGAGTTACACGAACAAAAGCCTCCAGGACCAGGTGGGATGTCGATGAAAGACTATGAAGGAGTAGTTCTCGAACTTGGCTTTGAGTCGGGCTTTGGCTCAGACACTGATGCTGGTGAATATGAGCCCGGTGAAGCGCCGGGAATAGCTGATTCAGGGAAAGATAAGGGTGAACAGTTGGAGCTTTTCTAAAGTAATTTTCTAAAGTAGTTCTCTAAGGGATAGTTGTAAATGGAATTTAATGTTACTTCCAATTCTTCTAAGTTTACGTCTGATCTTGGGAAAAGTTTTTCGAAATTTGTTGACTTTGGAGATGTAATTCTTTTCTCTGGAGAACTTGGAGCAGGAAAGACTACATTTATCTCGGGGTTGGCAATGGGACTCGGGGTTCGGGAGGATTTATCAAGCCCAAGCTTTACCATTCTCAATATCTATCCACTGAAAGATGAAAAAAAATTTGTCCACGCTGATTTTTATAGATTGGGAGATATAAGAGAGATGATAGATGTTGGTATAGAGGATTACCTTTACGGAAGTGACTGTGTAGTTTGTATAGAGTGGGGAAACAAGATAAAAGATTATCTTGAAAATAGATATCTAGAGGTGGAGATAGACTATCTTGTAAATGCTATTGAGGGAGACAGGGTAGGGTACAAGGTAGGGTCTGGGAATGGGAACAGCTCTACAAAAAGTCTTAAAGATAGCTTTAACATTAGAATTATTACTTTTAGAAGTGGAAATGACTACTGGAGAAAGAAACTAAAAAAGTTCAAACACGATACACTTAACGCATAAAAGTACAGCAAAAATAGTAGAAATAATAAAAACATGAGTAAAAATAAGTAAGTAGTGGTAGTGGCAAAGGTTCAGAAATCAAATCAATATGGAAAGCTAATAAACTACTAAGTGTCTGTACAGCCTCTATATGTAAGATTATAACCTAAGTTCTTAAGATAGGTTCTGGATGGGAAGTTAGCCTTGGTAAAAGGTGAGTAAGGGTAAGTGATAGTAAATAGAAATTAGAAATAGGGGATTGTATTCGTACAATGAATATTCTCGGAATTGATAGCACAACGAAAAAATTAACTGTAGCTGTAAGTAGGGATAATATGCTTCTTTGTGAGGTTGGAAGTAAAGCAGAGTCAAACTCTGAAAAGCATATGGTCAATATAATAAGGTATATAGACAGCTGCCTTGCGAGGGCAAGCCTTGGGTTGAAAGATATAAATATTTTTGGAGTAAATCTTGGACCTGGGGATTTTACTGGTACAAGAATTGGAGTAAGTGTAATTAAAATTTTGTCCTGGGTAGAAGGTAAACCGGCCTATGGAGTAAATTCTCTGGATGTTTTTTCTGCTAAGATTTGCTGCAATAATATTCTTGATATTCTGGAAAAAATTGAAAAAGGGGAAAGCGTTATAATATCACCTTGTCTTGATGTCAGGAGAAATGAGTTATACTTTTCTTTTTACAACGTCTTTCCAGGAGATTTTCATGAAACCAGTGCTTTTAAAAATATCACAGCGTTTTTGGACGCTGGAGATAAATTTCCCTCCCGAAAACTACTGATAGAAAGACTTGAAGACTACAAACTAGTAAATAAAGAGAAATTTTTGAATGAATTTATTAAATATTTTGAAAGTTTCACTGGTATCCGAGTCATTGACAGTGGGAATAAGGTTACTTTATTTGTAGGAGGAAATGCATTTTTAACTTACCCCGGTATATTTCTGGAGCTAAAAAATGCATTTAAGACAGGGGGTGCTGGCAGTAATCTAGCCTCTTTGAGTACTCCAAATGCTTCAGATATTTGTGTTAAGGCTTGTGTTTCTGAAATTTGGGGAGACCAAAGTAGCTTTTATCCTGGTGCCTCATTTGTCAATATGTGTGCTTATGTTAAAGCTCTTACCTACAGAAAACCCGGCCCGCTTGTTCCGGTATATGTAAGGGAATTCATGTGTTTTTAGAGTTTTATCTTTTTAATTTTTGATGGAAGATTATAGAAGAAAAAGGATGTAAATAGAAAGAGGATGTAAAAGAGGTGTAAAAAGTATCTACAAATTATAAAAAATATAAAAAAAGCACATGGAACACGTAGGGCAAAAAGGTGATATAAAAGAAGATATTTATATTCTGGGAATTGAGACCTCGTGCGATGATACCTGTGCTTCTGTAGTTAAAGATGGAAGATTTATTTTGTCCAATGTGGTGTCCTCTCAAGAAGAGATCCATAGAAAATATGGTGGTATAGTTCCCGAGGTAGCCTCTCGCAGACACATTGAAATAATAGACATTGTAATAAAAGAGGCCATAGAAAACTCAGGTGTTAGTCTGGACAGAATTAGTGCAGTAGCGGTCACCAATAGGCCAGGCCTTATAGGCTCTCTTCTGGTCGGCGTGGGAGCAGCAAAAGCAATATGCTATGCCCGAGAAATCCCTCTTATAGCGATAAACCACTTAAAGGCTCACATTTTTTCAAATATTCTTGCAAATCCGGATATTCTTGCAAACCAGGATATAAGGAATATGGATGATAGATTTGTTGCTCTTGTGGTTTCTGGAGGTCATTCAAGTCTTTACCTTATGGATAGTAACTGGGGTATAAAGACAATTGGGTACACGTTAGACGATGCAGCAGGGGAAGCTTTTGACAAAATTGCAAGATATCTTAACCTGGGATATCCTGGAGGTCCTATAATTGATAGACTTTCAAAGAAAGGAAATCCTGACTCTGTAGATTTTCCGAGGCCGATGATGGAAAGCGGGGATTTTAACTTTAGTTTTAGCGGTCTTAAAACTGCTCTAATTTACAGAACTAAAAAGGAAAGAGAACTTTTAAGAGAAGAGAATATACCAGACCTTGTTGCAAGTT
>JACIXO010000094.1 GCA_014360385.1 Actinomycetota bacterium
TACCATTCTCCTATATTCACGCTTCCCATACTTACCACCTCCTTTCTACTCCCAAACTACTCTTCAAGTTTCCAATTATTCTTCAAAGCTTCTTTAAGCTCTTCCTTTAAGCTTCGTGATCAGACTCTAAGCAGATAAAACCCTTTAAAACCTTTTCAAGCTCTTTTATTAAAAACTCCATTGAGTAAAACCGATGTGCAATTTTAAAGTTTCTCTCCACAACTTTTTCCCTGTAATTATCCTCAGTAAGAAGCTTTTTGACCTTTTCAACACAACTCGAGCTTACTTGCCCGTCAATTACGACGAAATCGAATCCTTTCGAAAGCATATCCCTCAAGACAGGGTAGTTATTTACAAAAAGCGGTTTCCTAAATGCACAAGCTTCTATGACAGGGTTACCGAAGCCTTCTATATCGCTTGGCAGGGTTACCAGGTCACAACAATTATATAGGTCAAAAATATTATACCGCTTAAAGACACCTTCTTTCAAATTACGCCTACCATAACCACTGTTGGAATAGTTGGTGCCAACACCTTCACCCTCTGAAAGAATGAGGTTGACTTTCTTTTTGTCTGCTATTGCCAGGATATCGTGGAAATAATCCATTTCACTTTTCTCTGGCTTTCCAGTTATGAAAAGAAAAATGTTTCTGTTGAGAATCTTTGATAACTTCTCTACCAGCTCGATACTTCTTTCGATTCTCTTTCTTCTTATAATCCTCGTAGGCTGGAGGAAAAGATAGTCTTTCTCTCGAACATTTAAATAACCTCTTACTATTGAAGGATTTTCTCTCTTTTCATTAAGAATCCCAAAATCAAACACATTGGGAATATAAGTAGCTTTTATTCCTTTCCTGGAAAATAGAGATTTCTGGGCAAGTGTGTTTATCACAACATGTTTAATATTTGGTAGGTCAGGAGGAAAATAATCTCTGAGAATATCTTCAATTGCACTATCTAAAAACTCCTCCCTTTCCCAGTAGAAATCGTGATGCCTTGTAATAGTGGGAATTTTCTCTTCCACTATTATTTCAGTAAGTGCTATTCCCAGAGGTATATTGAGAGGAATTGAGAGAGCATTTTCGACACTAAAATAACTGACTTTGTTCTTCGCAATGGCATTCAGAAGCTTCCTCTTAATTATATTTTTTAAATTGTCTATTCTCTTTCTCAGGTTAGGAATATCAAATGTTTCATCAGATATTTCTGCACCATTATCAGTTTCTCGCCAATTTCCTGGTGGGGTTGGAAAGCAAGGCTCAGTTTTGGACCCAAGATCATCCCTGGCTATCCAATCCTTCAAAGTTATAATTCCGTTTCTTTTTAGCTTGCTGAAAGCTTCGATTCTTATTTTTTCTATGTCAGGATGGTAATAATCCATTTCTTCTATTCTAAAAAAGTTAGAAGAAATTACTCCAGTATCTCCTGCTATGTACAGGGGCTCCAGGCCTAACATAGAGTAGGCTTTTGCCCACTTTTCAGCTTCAACAGAAACCCCGTCAATGCCACCAAGTCTTGTTGATATAATCGCAATCCTTTCCAACTTCTTTAACACACCCCTTCACCTACCTCTTACCTACTCTTTATGCATTCCTTCTAAAAGCCATTTCCTGTACATAAGGTTTTCTATAATTTTTTCTACTAAACAACTTAATTCTTCATTGTTTTGTATTAGCAATCTTCAACATAAACCTATAATTTATATAAGTATTACCCAACTAAATAATCTCATCCGATATTTCACACCTTAGTCAAAAGCTCCGACCTTAACTTGATAAACCTCATAACATCACTTTTAGTTATTAGACCAGCAATTCTATCACCACTCATTATGACCAGATGCCCAAGATCATTTTTAGTCATCTTTTTTATAGCCTCAGATACCTCCACATTCATACCTACTATCTCTAAATCAGATACTGGTTTAACAACCTGTCCTGCTGTAGTTGTAACCCAGTCCTCTCTGGGAACTTCCTTTATATCATGAACAGAGATAACTCCGATCAATCTTTCACTTTCTTCATTCTCAATTACAGGAAATCTACCATATCTATATTTCATGAAATAATTATTTACCAAATCCTCTAAGGTTACGTCTTTAGTTACACTGACAACATTCTCATTCATTATATCTTTTACTTTTATCCCTTTTATTGAACTTTCAAAGACAAGCTGCCTGTACCCTGATGTAGCTGCTGATTGTAAAAACCAACCAATAAATACAAGCCATATTCCGTTTAGAAAGTTACCTGTGAAGAAAAAGAAAAAGCCCCAGGCTATTATCAAGAAACCAATCACTCTTCCACTATTTGAAGCAACAAAGGTGGCCTGCTGAAGACTCCCGGAAAATTTCCATATTATGGATCTTAAGACCCTGCCTCCATCGAGAGGGTAGCCAGGTAATAGATTAAAAACTCCCAGAGCAACATTAACCAGAGCAAGATACTTGGAAGGTTCACCAATCATTACAATATTCCTTGTAAACGCCCAGATAGTTCCAAAAAGAATAGCAAGAAAAAAGCTTGAAGCCGGACCTGCAATTGCCATCACAAATTCAATTTGAGGGCTATCAGGTTCTCTTTCAATCTCAGCCATGCCTCCAAAAATAAAAAGTGAAATTTTCTCTACAGGAATCCCCATCTTTTTAGCAACAACAGAGTGACTCATTTCATGAAACAAAACTGAAAAGAAAAACAATATTGTGGTTACCAGAGTAATAATAGTAAGATAACCTCCACCAACACCCGAAAGCACACTCGGAAAGTAAGAGAAACCGAAATAATAAGCAATAAGTGCAAATATAATAAACCAGCTGTAGTCAAGTCTAACTTCTATCCCAAAGAGCCTGAATAATTTAATTGAAGATCTGAACATCTCTCCTCCTGTTCGCTTTTTTGTTTATAATCTTTTACCATCTTACTTTACTATCTTTTACTCTCTTTCATATCATATCTCTCAAATCATATTTTTGATCTCAATATCATATTTTTACCTTTTCTTTTTATAAAATGCCATATCTTAAGCTAATTATAAATTCCTCTGTTAAAAGTTACCATGCTTTATCTAAAATTTTTATACTATTACTTTCTAATACATTATTTTCTAATATGATTTTTATACAATTTGATTTTTATACAATTTTCATATAACTCTTCCTGTCCCTCTTAATCCTTCCTTTAGCGCCTTCTTGAATAAGCCTCTTGTGTTTCTTAATACAAAGCCTAAATAAAACCTGAATAATATGATAAAATAATTCAAAAAATCAGGAAGAAATTAGTTTTTTAAATGGAGTTTTTTAAATTCAACGTTCTACAATTTACAAATGAAATACTTTTACCCTGCATTCTTTCCTGCATTCTCGGAGGAATAATAGGCCTACAGAGAGAAAGAGCCGATAGACCTGCAGGGCTAAGAACCCACACTCTAGTATGCCTCGGCGCTACTGTTTTTACTCTGGTATCCTACCTTGGATTTACATCCTATCCCAATCCTGACCCTTCACGCATAGCTGCAGGCGTGGTAACAGGAATAGGCTTTATCGGAGCAGGAGCCATTTTCAGACTTGGGAGCACAGTAAAAGGAATTACTACAGCTGCCAGTATATGGATAGTAGCAGCAATAGGACTGGCACTGGGCACCAGGCTTTACTATCTCGCTCTTCTTGGTACCCTATTGGGGTTCTTAATTTTAAGTCTGGTGAAATATTTTGAAGACAAATTCTTAAAAGCCTCAAAGTACATCCTGACCATTACTGCCAAGAAAAATTTTGCAGAATTTGACGAAATAATAGATATCTTGAAAAAAATCTCCACTGACGTGTGCTACCGTGAATATAAGGTGGATAAAGAGAAAGACAAGTTAACTATTGTCTTAAGTGCTCAGAGCAATAATCCTGAGTTTTCTTCAAAAGTTCTGGAACACCTTAAAAATTTTGAAAACATAGAAGGAATATTAATATCCTGAGGGTATATTGACCAAATCAAAAAACCAGATGGAGCCTTAGATGAAGTTTGTAGCAGATATAATGGTTGGAAAATTAGCAAAGTATCTGAGAATGGCAGGATATGATGTGAAATACATAAACAATATAACTGATGAAGAACTTACCAGAATAGCAAAAAATGAGAAGCGCATTCTTCTCACCCGAGATTCACTTCTTCTAATGAAAAAAGAGTTTAAAAATGAACACATAAAAGCTATTCTCATAAAGGGAGACAATTTAATAGAACAGCTGGAACAGGTAAAATCAGAACTTGGAATAAGACTTAAGCCAAATCTAGTCAGGTGCCTTAAATGCAATCAGATATTAACCAGTGTAGATAAAAAAGAGGTAAAGGACAGGGTTCCCCCATACGTATACGCTACCCAGCAAAATTTCTTATATTGCAAAAATTGTAGCCAGTACTACTGGAGAGGGACCCACTACGATAACATAAAGGACATTTTTCAGAAAATTAGAGAAAAGCACAACTGACAAATACCAAGAAAGGCGTATAATTTATTTTATATTTTTTATATTTATAATAATGGCAAGTGATTAGAGACTTCAGAAGATGAATACAATAAAAAACTTCTTTGGCAAGCTTTCAGACTTTTTTTATAGTATACCAAGATTTCTTTTTATCAATTTTTATAAATCCATTACAAGAATAAGGGTATTCAATCAAAAAGGGATACCGAAGAACGGATCAGCCATCTTTGCCATAAATCACGTAACTGGCGCAGATCCTATAATAATACTTGCAGCTCTGAAAAAGAAAATTTACTTTCTAGCCGATAGCGAAAACTTCAGAACCAGATTTACAGATTTCTTCATGAGAAAGTTCGCAAACAGTATCCCTGTGTTTAAGACAAGATTTATAAATAATGTCAAAAGTTTCAAAGAGCTTTTCAGGCTAACATTTGATAAGTCTACTAAAAACATATTCCTGGGTATATTCCCTGAGGGGGACTTGATTAAGAAAGATGAATTTGGGAAATTTCACAAAGGCGCTGCCTACCTTAGCTACAAGACCAAGCTTCCTATAATTCCTGTATACATCCACAACCTCCTTAAAGGTCCGGGTGAGGAAAAATGGATCGGCAGAAATAGAGTAACGGAAGGGATAATTGCATTAATAATAAATAGCTTCAGAAAAATAGGCGTATTCATCGGTAAACCAATTTACCCCCTTGCTGAAAACATAATAAGTGATTTTAAAACTCTGACAGATAAAAACAAATATAAGAGGATTGTCGAAAACATCAATAAGGCTTTAGAAAAGCAGTTCATAGAACTAAAGAAACAAGCAGAAGAAGTATTCAGCGGGTTGAAAGCAGAACCTATAACTGACTCTTACGATGAAAATAAGCTTGTGAACCAGCCTGAGGAAGAGATGACAGATAATTTAGTGGAAGACGAATTTTGTACCTATGAGGAGGCTCTATAATGAGGAGACTTAAGACACCCTCACTTCTTACTTTTCATTCCATAAAGGTAACCACCCCTAAGGCCTTCAAGTGTGTGACTTACAATAAAAGCCTTGGGATCTATTCTGCATACTATTTCACTAAGCTCTGCAACATTTGAATGCCGGCAGACCACGTTTATAATTCTTACATTTCCCTCCTTGCCATTGCCAATGTAGCTTGTAGCTCCAAAGCCTTTTCTTCTGAGCTCGTCTTCAATCTCCTGAGAATCATTCTTTGAAATTATATTTGTACTTACAAGATCTCTGGAAAATTTCTCAGAAATAGTAATACCAATTAGCGTTCCACAGGCAAACCCAGCTCCGTAAGCCAGTATGCCATAGAAGTTGTCAATATCTTTTACTATTCTTACTATTACGGTCACAAATATTACTACTTCAAAGAACCCAATTATCGAAGCTCTCACCTTC
>JACIXO010000095.1 GCA_014360385.1 Actinomycetota bacterium
GTGTATTTGCATTTGCAGTATTACCATCTTCGCTAAACAAAAATCTCCCTTGGTGATACTGCATTGCAATCCATATATATGGGGTAAAAGTATTTAGACAGAACCCACACCTTGTTATTTTTCCTGTGTTATCTTTTACTGTTAACAATTCTGACACCTTCGCAAGCTCATCCCAGGTCTTAGGAATATCGTCCTCAGTCAATCCTGCTTCTTCCCACATCTTCTTATTGTAAACCATTCCCACAGTCATAACACATGCAGGGTAGAAATACAACTTACCATCGATAAGATTTTCATCTATTAACATAAATTCTTTCCTAAATGCATCAACTGGTAATACATCATCGGGAAAAGGTTCTGTATTGGGTATAGTCTCACCTAAGAATTGGTTGTGAGGTTCATACAAATCAATATTTTCTCCACTCTGTAACGCTAAAAATAATTTTGACAAATCAGCTCCCGCAGTTGGCACTTTATTCCACTTAACATTTGGGTGTAACTTTGAATACTCTTCAATCCATTTTTCATACCAACCTGAAGAAGAATACCAGACATTTAGAGTAATTTCCTTACCATCATTTACAGGTACGCTAGGATCATACTTTATAGCTTCCTCGGCTATAGTTTCTTCTGCTAAAGTCTCTTCCACTGTTTCTTCCTTGATTGGTGCAGTCTCAGGAGCTGTGGTTTCCTCAACAGACGCAGCTTCTCCAGTTTTACAACCCGGTGTAAAAAACCCAATAATCATTCCCAAACAGACTATCAGTACAGTGCTTAGTAAAAAGATTCTTTTCATCTTCTCTACCTCCTTTCAAAAATTATATAAAAGGTTTGTTATCCAACCAATAGTATACAAAATATTACATTCAAGCGTATTTTTTGTCAACCTCGAGTTCAAATAAAAGCAACGCAAAATCTAAAAATTACTTCACTTTTAACTTTAAAATAATAGTGACGTATTTAATCCTGGCAATCGGAAAGAGAAATTTAGAGTCTTGGTGGGAATATAAATAACATTAATACCCTCAGCAATTCCACTGGTAGGTAGTCTTTCTGGTATTCCTTGTTCAGGTTCGAAGCCACAAACTTTAGACAGGCGAAAAAGTATATGCCTAAAAAGTAACCCAAACTTAAAGGATTATTATTGTAAGACTAGAGAACTAACAAAGAAAATGAAATCTCACAACTAGATGCCTAGTGAGGCCTTTACATTAAGTAAGCTAAAGGTACACAAACTAAATAATGATGGAAGTCTAAGAATAGCATTAATTCATAATCCTGATCAGGATACTCTAGTGAAATTTATAAGCTCAACAACAGTGCTTCTCCCCATCGAAAGTAAGGTTAAGGAAAGAAAATTAGAGTCAGAAAATTTAATAAAAGAGTCTAGCCTTAACTGGACAATTCTAAGGCCTACAATGATTTATGGAACCCCTGATGATCCAAACTTTTCTAAGATGATTAATTTTATTAAGAAAAGAGGTTTTTTTGTCGTTTTTGGAGACGGACAAAATCTAATTCAACCCATATATATAGAGGATGTAGCAGAGGCAATTGTAAGCATTTTAGAAAATCCTAGAACCTACAAAAAAGTTTATGAAATTTGCGGTAAAGAACCTATAAAATACATTGACATGCTAAAAATAGTAAAAAATAAAATAGCAGAAAAAATGGGCAGGCGATTTAGAATTATTCACCTTCCCATAAGCTTTGGGAAATTTCTAATCTCAATCTACAACAAATTTTCCAGAACTCCCATTCTAACCCCTGACCAGATTGAAAGGATGAGGATAGATAAAGCATATTCGTATGATGAAGCTTTCAGAGATTTTGGGTTCTCTCCAAAAACATTTGAATATGGGATAGAAAGATTAATTGAGAAAATGAACCTTTAGTTTGTTTAATTTGCACCTTTTCCTGTTAAAACAGCTTTTATAGTTCCTAAAATAATCTTTATGTCATTAGCAAAAGATAATGTTTTAAGATATTGGTAGTCATATTCAACTTTCTCTGGTATAGTAAGGCTATCTCTTCCACTTATCTGAGCTAGCCCTGTAACACCCGGGCGAATTTTGTCTATCCCTTTTTCTTTTCTCAACTTTATCAAAAGCGGTTGATTATATAGAGCAGGCCTTGGCCCCACAAAGCTCATATCTCCCCTAAATATATTTATTAACTGGGGGATTTCATCAAGGCTGAATCTTCTTAAAAATTTTCCGACCGTTGTATTGAATTTCTCTTGCTCCTCTTTAGTTAATTCGTCAGTAGGTATATCTGGTGTTCCTTCTTTCATAGTCCTAAATTTGTAAATAGTAAAATACGTGCTATCTATGCCCACTCTTCTCTGTTTAAAAACAATCCCACCAGGAGAATTAATTTTTATAAGGATGGGGATTACAATCCAGAGAGGTATAAAAACAATCAAAAGAATAGTTGAAAAGAATAGGTCAAAAACCCTTTTACCAAATTTTCTATACATCCTTTAAAAATAAAACAATTTTCTAATACCACTATCTTTCTAATACCACTATCTTTCTAATACCACTATCTTTATAATAACACTATCAAAATATCAATTTCGTGTAACTTTAAAAATTTAATTTGGCTTAGCTTACGGTATTACCTTTTTCCACCACTATTATTTTTTAGTCAGTTATATTAGCAATCACAATTTTAAACTTATATTTTATTCCCCACTGTCAATTGTTATTTAAATTGTTATTTTAATATCATTTTATTTCATATTATATTTCATATTATTTCATGTGATCTTTATTTCATGCTAATCTCACCAATCTCTTTCGTTTACTTATCCCCATCTAAACCACATCTTATTTTCATCAAAACTTGGAACCACTTTTCTTAAGTCTTTAAAGAGATTCTCATAATCGTATATCTGTATTTCCTTCTCTATGTTAAATAGTACGTTTAGCATCTCGTCTTTACTTTCCTTATGCTCTTCATTCTTAGCTATGTAAATAGAAGAAAACTCGGTCGGGAAAAGCTTTTCATTTTCGCTTATAAGCTCTTCAGTTAATTTCTCCCCCCTCCTTACACCTGAATATTCTATTTTTATGTCTTTCCCAGGCTCCATTCCGTATAGTTTTATCATATTCTGAGCAAGCTCCAGAATATTTATGGGTTCTCCCATATCAAGAACAAATACTTCTCCACCTTTACCCATAACACAGGCCTGGATCACAAGCTGAACAGCTTCAGAAATTGTCATGAAAAACCTCGTCATTTTAGGATGAGTTACATAAACAGGTCCACCTTCCTCTATCTGCT
This sequence comes from Actinomycetota bacterium, assembly GCA_014360385.1. GTDB lineage: Bacteria > Actinomycetota > Humimicrobiia > Humimicrobiales > Humimicrobiaceae > JACIXO01. The sequence continues at coordinate 3,289 of JACIXO010000095.1, forward strand.
TTCTAAATATGGGAACCACACTTCCCTGGCTTCCTAAAACATTACCAAACCTCACTATTATAAAAACAGTATTGTTAACTTTTGAAAGACACTGAAGATATTTCTCTGCGAGAAGTTTTGAAACCCCCATTATATTCGTAGGATTTACAGCTTTATCTGTAGAAAGCATAACAAACCTTTCTACACCATTGTCGATTGCTAACTGGGCTAAGATCTTGGTTCCTATAAAATTATTCTGAAGAGCAGCCTCTGGATTTAGCTGCATAAGAGGTACATGCTTGTAAGCAGCTGCATGAAAAATTATCTGTGGCTTATACTTCTTAAACACTCCCTTTATAGTTGCTTTGTCTCTTATATCAGCCACAATGGGGACAGCAGTGGTAAAATTATACTTGCTCGAAAGTTCCTGCTCTATAAGAAAAAGGCTGTTCTCCGCGTGATCTACCAGAATAAGTTTAGATGGTTTGAACCTTATTATCTGCCTTGAAAGCTCAGAACCAATAGAACCTCCTGCACCTGTTACAAGGACAGATTTGTTTTCCAGATGAGCCAGAAGTCCACTGTAATCTATTTTAACTGGCTTTCTTCCAAGAATATCCTCAATTTGAATATCTCTTACCTGGTAAAGATGAGCTTTTCCATCTATTATTTCGTAAAGGCTTGGAAGTGTCTTGCATTTAACTCCCTCTTCCCTTGCCTCAAAGGCAATTTTTCTTCTAACTTTCCCATCTGCAGAGGGCATAGCGATTATGACTTCATCTATGGACAACTTCTTTATAAATTTCTTTATATCAGTTGTCTTTCCTACTACTTTTATTCCATGAATCTGGTTACCAAGTTTGGAGATATCGTCATCGAGAAAGGCAACTGGCTCATACTCGCTATTCTTTTGTCTCATCATTTCACGAACAATCATCTCGCCAGCATCTCCAGCACCTACTATAAGAGCTCTCTTTTTTCGGCTGTAAATGCTACCGAACTTTATCTCATTGAAAAGGCGGGGTGAAAATCTGGAGCCAACTATAAGAATAAGAGTCATGAGAAAATCAATAACAAGTATGCTTCTTGGGAAATAAGGAGTTTCAAAAATATAAAACACAAAAACCATGATTGCAGAGCTCAGAGCCGTCGCTTCCACTATTGTCATAAACTCTCTCAAGCTTGCATATTTCCAGATTTTTCTATACATTCCGAGCAGCCAGAAAACAAGCAGTTTCACAATTATGATAATACTGGTATACTCGACAAGATAAGCAGTGTACTGGGGAGGCAGGGCAGCAAGCCCCATAAGTCCAACCTGACCCCTCAAGAAAAAAGATATGATAAATGAAGAAAAGAATATCAGAATATCAAAAAGAATCTGAATTACTATGTTTTTTACTTTAGTAACATTCATTTCCCAATATTGTTATCCGACTAGTTTATATTATATAGTTTTTAATATTGTTTTTAGAGTTTTCTAATATTGTTTTTAGAGTTATATAGTTCTTAATTTTAGCTCCCTGGCTTTTACTTTCTTACTTTTTCAAACATTGCAATTCCATTCTACTTATATTTTTTTCTATTTTTTACTCTAACAGCCACTATTAAATTGAATGAGATGTTAAATGAGCTAATTTCACTTATATTTTTTATATCTTTTACTTTGAGCGCTTCTACTTTAAATTCTTTTCATAATCTTTCCCCAAAACTATTACTACATCAATTCCTTTTCCATAAGCTTTTACAAAATAACTATCTGAAACTTCTCTCATTTCGTAGCTTTCCAGAAGTAAAGCCACCTGCTCAGCCTTCTGTCGGGTCTTTTTAGTATAGCATATAATAGTAGTTTCATGATCAAATCTGTAGGCGTCAGCAACCCCTTTAATCTTAAAGCCATAAATCTCTAGAAAATCCTTCAACCTTGTTGCAGTCCCACTTACGCCATTTCCGTTATATATAATAAGGTGAGTTTTTGTGGTAATGTTCTTATCAACAACTTTTCCAACGTTGACATTTATTTCAAGAGGAGTTACCCCAGCCTGGGAAAACCATGTTACTCGTTCATGAACCATATCATACTGAAGAATATATCTTCCTGGTTTTTCAGGGGCGAATATGTAAATATCCTGCGTTATCTCCTCCCCTTGCTTAAGTTCACCTCCAATTAGCATTCTTCTCCCATCATCCCAGACTACTACCTTTCTCGTATCACGGTCAAGCCAGTGATATCCCAACCTTATATCCAGCTCAGGGTCATTTCTCCAGGTCAAAAACCCGGTATTTTTTACTTTCATTTTCACGAGACACTTCTGGCCGGGTTCCATGTAGTCAGGAGTTGTGTCAAAGTCATCGTAGATGACACCATAGGGTTCACCAACCGTTACATACTTTTCAAGGGGCGGAACACCCTGGTAAGAAAACCAGGTAATCCCCTCCTGAACCAGCTCAATCTGCAAAATATACTTTCCGGGCTGGGAAGGAGTTTTTACCTTAAGTTCAAACTCAACTTCTTCTCCAGGCTTTACTTCCTCTTTAGAAA
>JACIXO010000096.1 GCA_014360385.1 Actinomycetota bacterium
TGATGGTTTTAAGACCACCTTCCTTATAATCAGTAGAGTTATAAAGATCCGAGATTAAGGATAAAGCAAAAATGGTTTTACCTGCACCTGTAACCACTTTTACAATTCCTCTTCCATTATTATCCCACCATGCTTTCTTTGCTTCTTTCTGCCATCTATAAAGCTCTATAGAAAGTTGGTAAGGTTTTAGAGAGGTAGCATTAACTAAATAATTATCCTTTACTTTTTTACATACTGGGCAATCTTTGTCATCGCAGGTCTTGTCAAAATCTTGTATTTCTGCAAGCCTTTTAAGTGAAGTTTCTAAGGCAGGATAGAGTGAGGAGGGGAGATCTTTACCTTTGGTAAGATACCATCCGGCTTTATCCAAAGCATTTATTAGCCTCTTTTCGATTCCAAAAACTCTGGCCCTTCTTGCCAAATGATGAAGATGCCAGCCTTCCTATTTTTCTTTCATGATTGAAGATTAAGGGGTGCATGGAAGTGTTTTAAATCTAATCGCTTTACTCTGCCAATTACAGGATAAAGGGGAATTTCTTCATTTTTATAAACTACCCTCGGTCTTTCATCACTTTCCACAACCTTTATATTACCTTCTATGATGATTTGAATGATATAATTTCCTGAGGCGAGATGATTGGCATTATCTTGAAGAATATTTCTTATGTATTTCGCTATTCTCTCTCTATCCTCAGCATAGTAAAGAAGACTATCAAGCCCATAGACAGCAAAATCAGGTGGGAATCTCTTGCCTTCATTTAAGTCTTTAAGAAATTGAATAATACCAATTCTTTCCTTAAAGATATCGGGATTGCTCCTGTGAATAATGTTAAAACCTATATCCATCTTCTACCACCTGTCTTTTATAACCTTCATTATATCACTATAGGTTTTATCATTATCAACTTCGGCCAAATACTCTAGTGCCTTAAATACACGATCATTTTTCCATAATGTCTTTTGATTTTCAGATAAAGTTCTTTCAAAAGAGAAAAATTTATCATTCTTCCAGAGGCAATAAAGATAATGTACTCTATCAATAATGGAAAGATTTTCCCTTCTCTTTGAGTCTAATATCTCTTTTCGCTCCAGTGGAGTCAAAACAAGAAGTTGTGAGCCTTCTCTTTCAACAAGTCCTGCAGAAATTACCTCACCTACTCCAAGATTTCTCATCTTCAATGCTTTATTCAGAGATTCGTAAGATATGCTTGTTTTTCCTGCTAAATAAAAGAGATAAATAGCGGTCGGAATATCTGTTTCTGATACAACCTGATTAAATCTTGTGTGCATCAATTGAGAATCTACAATCTCTCTGATAGAAGATAGTGCCTCATCAATAGAAACCTTTCTATCACACTTGTAAACTTCAGGATAATGCTTTGAATAAGCCTCAAGGCATTTGCCAATGGTGACCACAAAGACATCTTCGGAGGAGAGGTTTTTCTTGTGCCTCTCCAACCTCTTTAACTCTTCCTCTACCTTAAAGTAGATTTCATCCTCAAGCACAGACCAGTGTTTTCTTTCGGGCTTACTCTCCCTTTTTCGGCAGACAATGACCATGTCGTAGCGAACATTGGCTTTCTGGAAGATGTGGGTACTTGTGCTTTTTTCTGACTGGACCGGATAGATTGAAGCAATATAAAACCCCGCATTTAATACTGATTGTAATACCGCTCCCCAAGCTTTTTCTTCCTGATGATGGAAAGTAAAAACCATTATTCCGTCGTCTTTTAATTTCCTTCCTGCTTCTTTAAAAACAGCGGTTAGACCATCAATAAAATCTTTTTCATCTTTTGCTTGCTCCCTGTTTACAATTACCTCTGCAGAATTTGGAACATGCTCACTCTGAAAATATTCATATTTATTCTTAAGTGCCAGACGAAGCCAGGCATAATAGAACTCGGATAACTCTGAATACATTACATTTCCGTAATATGGAGGGTCCGTGATTACTGCGTCAATGGAATTATCAGGGATGGGTAAATAAGAAGAATCACCACAGAAAAGCTGTATATTACCGTTTGAGTTGAGCAAATCGCAGAATTTGCCTTTAATTTTTATTTTTGATGGTTTTTCTAAGGTTTTACCTGAAGTTATGTATTTTTCGAAAGGTTTAAAGTTATACTTTTTGCTTTGAAAAATTTTATCTACCATATGATGGAAAATACCAAGTCCATATTTACTCCCCCAAACATTATTCTCAACAGGATTTATAGACGGGTGAAAAGCATGTTTACTAAATAACTCTTTTAGCTTGTTTGCCGCTCTATTGTACTCACAAAGTATATTTTGATAATTCAATGTATCCGAAAACGTAATCACCAAAAGCTCCCTCACATTCTCATTCACATCCAACTCCAATATTGCTTTCAAAAGCTTCCCAAGAGACAAAAGCTGTCGTTCATTGAACATGTCTTTCCAATATTTGTAGCCATAATTAATCATCTGCTTGGTATTGTATCCCATAGGAATATTTGTATCTGGGATATACTTCCCTATCCATTCTGAGTCAACTTTTTTATACTCCTCTTTTGCCTTCGCAAACAAAGCCTGATCAAATTCATCTGCCTCTTTGTATCCTTTATGATTACAGAAAGGGCAGTAGTATTCTACTGCGTAAAGTCTTTCAGATGGTTTTCCTCTTCTTTGAATTGCTTCTATTGTCACGCTCTTCTGACCACATTCAGGGCAAATGTAATATTTACCTTCAACATTTCCGTCTTTATCAGGATTAAACTCTTTGTTACATTTTGGACATTTAGCATCTTTTCGGTAATCCTCAACATAAAAAAGATCCCCACAATCAGAGCAGATTACATGGAAACCAGATCCATCCCTCGTCTGAGCAAGCATATATCCCCTGAAAAGAGGGACTTTAGCATTGCAATTCAGACAGGAAACCTCTTTGATCCAAAAATAATACATTGTGTCAGCAAAGAGATTTTTTTCTTTTTCCAGAAGCCCTTCTTTATCTTTAAAGCCATATTTTTCATAAAGCTCTTGTGGTTTATTTGTTTCATTTATTTCTTGAGAAACTTCTTTTATAAAACTCTCTGGATTTTTTCTTTGAGTCTTATAATATTTTTTCAGACAATGAGGACATATTGTGCGATAATATTGCTTTATCTCATCTGCCACCTCATGCTCTAATTTTTTAAATCCTTCTTTAAGCAACTCAATACCCACAGGTTCAACCATCTTTTTAACCAGAAACCAGGCAGCAGGGTTTAAATCCTGAGCCACCACTTTACAGCCAAGCCGAAGAGCCTCAATAACTGTAGTTCCACCACCCATCATGGGATCAAGGACAATCTTTCCACCTAAATCCACATCTTTAAGATAGAGAAGCCAGGGATTCTCCAGCTCTTCCTTTGTTATTGGACGCCACTTACCATCGTCCTCAAGGACTTTTGCATTCTCGCTAAGGAGACTATAAAGGACAATGGTTCTGAACACACTCCCAAGCCTTCTTGCCCACCATTTGTGGATGAAATAAATAGGACGATATTTTTCTTTTGCATGGGCTTCCCGCTCTGCAATTTCATTAACCTGTTCAATGGGGAAGTCTATTTCAATGGGTCTTGGCTTCAATCTACTGCCTCCCAGATACCAAATTCTGTAATCTTGAAGGTTTTATCTTCACATAAAATGGAGCCCGGAGACCAGAATAAACCATAAGAAGTTAACCTTCTACCAGCACCTTTGTCAGACTCCCAATCTCTTCCTACCAATGGCTCAATGTTGCCTTTTATATTTATGTTATTGGAACATAATACATGAGACCAGATAGGATTATCTGAATTGATTGATATACAAACCTCTCCATCTTTCTCGCACCATTTGCCAGACAATCCGTTAAACTCATTACTGGAAACCTCATCAAGCTTATTCAACTTCAGTAATCCGAATCCATATTTTCTTTCTCCACCAATTTGGAATCGATTGGCTAAACTGTTTTTAAAATCAACAACTTGTCCGTTATGTGTGATTATTAATTTATTATTATTTTTTGAGAGTTTGAACCTATTCTCTGTAAATTCTCTTATCCAGACAAAACCTCTTATAAAAACAGGCTTTTCGTCATCAATAGTATAAGGACTTATAAATTCCACTTCATGGAGCATACCCTCTTCCGATGCAAGGGATTCCGCTTCAATTGCTGCTGAGGCCATTGAGCTTATAAATTTCTTCTCAAATTCATTTTGAGAGAGTGAGCCAAATCTTAGCCCATCCTCAGTATATATAGGACAGTATAACTTCTCCTCTACATAAGGATAAAGATATCCAAACCGAATTGCCTTTTTTAAAAATTCACCAACCTTTTGATAATCATTTATACCAAGCATAGGTGTAAGCTTTGCTGTCAGAGAACCCCAGAAAAGCTTACCCGGAACGTATGGTCTCGTACTAAAAAAATGCATTACTTTGTGAAATCCCACATGGAGAGGAGATTTCAGGCGAAATGTCCATATATAAAGACTCCAGTTCATGCTACAACTCCCTCACTAACTGAATTCTCCTCAAGAGAATTTGAAAGAGCCTTTGCGTGATAACGAGCGTAGATAAGAGATTTTTCAAGAACCTGAATGGCAAGCATAAGATCATCAAGTTTAGAAGCAATTTCACTTCTGATTGCTTTAAGTAAGTCATCATCGTTAATAAGACTAAGTTTTTCTTTTAATAATTCCTTGGTTATATCTTTTATCTTTTCTGCCCCATCTTTTTCAGCACTTCCTCTTGACTCACAAAAAAGTACAAAGGCATATAATCCTTGCTCTTGTAATACCCCAAGGGCCTTGGTAACCAAGTTCTCTGCTTTTTGAGGATTTGGTTTAAGTGTTTCATTTTCCTTTTTACCAAGAGCCTTGCTAACCTCATCAGCAAACTTATGTCCATACTCTGCACAAAGCCTATCCAGATTTTCCATATTAACAATCCTCCCTTTCAAGGTTAAGAACCTTTAATCTTCCCATACCCCTTGTCCCCATTCCACCAATACCCAATGTTTCAAAGAGTTTTAATCCTTTTTCTACCTGAGTCTTAATCCATGCAGTTCCGACATCTCCATTTCCTTCTGTTTTAAGTTCTTTTCTTCCAACTCTAAATGTCTTTCCTGAATTGTAAGTTATTTCAAATCTTAAAACGGTTCCTCTTGGCATTGCCTCATAGGTAAAAAGGGCTCCTTCCTCGGCAGTTCCTGTTTGTGGATCGATACTGACTGAGGTTCTTACTTCCAGGTTGCTGTTTACAATTAAAGAAAAAAGATTATCTAAGACAAGAACTGTTCTTTGTTTAACATTCTCAGGTATCTCTGGGGTGTTTAAATTATTAAGATTTCCCTGTCCGCCACCTTTATTTAGCATAAGCCAGCCAAAGTTTAATCTTTCTTTATTTTGAAGTTGCTGTCCCAATGGATAGAAGCCCTCTTCAGGTGCTACGAATTTTTGTTCCAACCCCAATCCTTCAAGCATAGAAGGTGAAGTTACCCACACTGATCCTACCATTGAAGCAACGGGGAAAAAGAGGATATGGGCATCAAAGAACTGAGCAAGTCCCCGCATACTATTGCCTGAGCCTTTTGAAAACCCGTAAGGAATACACACCGGGCAGGCTGGATTTATACTTCCGCAATGCTTTTCACCACCTTCTCCTCCTCGACCAGCGCAAGAATATTCTTTGCCATCGTCGCCTTTCCAAAAGTATTTATTAGTCTGTAATGCAGTATATGCCCTCGCAGGTCCACTTAGGCTTGTCCCTGGTATCTTTGGAAGATTTGACCCTGGCTCTCTTATTA
>JACIXO010000097.1 GCA_014360385.1 Actinomycetota bacterium
AGAATTTTATCACAAAACTTTAAGTAATTGCCAAATAATTATCAATAAAAACTTCACTTCTACAAAAAATTTCTTCATTCTTACAAAAACTCACTTACTTTTCCAGATAAGAGCAGACGCTACCCCTCGACTTAGGTAAACAAATTAAGATAAGTAGATACAACCTTTACCCTGAACACTCATCTTTCCAGATACGAGTGAGCATACAGTGTTTTATTGGTAAGAATATCAAAAGTCTTAACTACCTTCATCAACTCCTCGTCTAAGGGATCCAAAATTGCACTGTCGAGCCCGTGACTCAAAAGTATAGTAAGATAAGTCCTGTTTAATAGGCTCTTAAGTTCAGGTGGAGAGGACTGCGAAACATTACTAAGGCCAACAGTAGTCCTGGGGGCTTCAGGCAGACCCATGAGTTCCTGAAGTTGTTTGAAAACCTTCAAAGCCTCGATACAATTGTGAACCTGCTCCTGCGCGACAGCAACAGGAAGAACTACCGGATCCAGGTACAAGTCTTCCATTGGAACTCCGTGTTCCATGGCTGAGTTAACTATATTCATTGCTATTTCTACTCTACTATCTACATCGGGGGGGACACCTTTTTCAGTAAGAGCTATACCTACAATTTTACTTCCATATTTTTTCGCCATCGGCATTAAAATGTCTAACTTCTCTTTGTCACCAGTAACTGAATTTATAATCGCAGCTCCCTTATGAACTTTAAGTCCTGCTTCTATTGCATCAATGTTCTTGGTGTCGAGTGAAAGTGGTATGTCCACCTCTTCCTGGATTGTCTTAACAACCCACTCCATAAGTTCGTCGCCTTTTTTTGTTGCAGGCCCTATGTTTACATCCACGAAATGTGCTCCTGCTTCCTTCTGAGCTCTGGCCATATCCACAATAGGCTTTGGATCCCTTTTCATTAGAGCATCCCCAACAATTCTGGATGTCACAGTTATGTTTTCACCAATAATTAACATTTTCCTCTCCTTGCTCCTCTACAATTGCTTTGCGATTTTATTTTGTATTTTTATTGAATTTTTTTATTTACATTGCACACTATTTATCGTATTTTTTATCCTGCAATTTCCTTACTTAGCAACTTACAATTCAAACCATTTATCGTATATTCTCTGATATGTACCATCTTCCCTCATTTCTTCCAGAACTCTATCAACTTCTTTCTTTAACTCGCTTCCCTTTCTAAAAACTATAACAAATTCTAGATTAGAGTTTGTTCTATCCAGAACCATGTACATATCTTTATTCTCTTTAAGAATGCTCACCCCCATAGGAACAGATACTAGAACTCCATCTATATTTTTGTTTTTTAGGTCATCGAGCATATTTATAATGTTTTCATAATATGATACCTGAAAATTTGCCAGATAATCATTTTTCAAGTTATCCTTCTCGATTTTTAGAACACCAATCAGTTTACCGTACAAATCCTCCTTCACCTTAATCTCCGTACCTTTCAGAGATACTAAAAGATACTCCATTGTAAAATAAGGAATAGAGAAATCAACCAGCTTCTCTTTATCATGCCTAAGTGGAATTGCAGAAATTGCCATATCTATGGTTCCGTTAGATACCTCTTCATATATAGACTCCCAGGGCATCGAGACAACCTCAAGCTCTCTTTCCAATCTCTTTGAAATCTCTTTAGCTATATCCATGTCAAAACCATCAGGGTTACCATTATTCAAAAATTCAAAAGATGGATAAGAAGTATCACTTCCCACAACAAGCCTATCCCGGCCCCAGGGATCTGCTAAACTACCATTACTACCCTCAGAGCTTCTGTAACTATCTTCTTCCAGGCTATCTTTATCAATTTCTCCTTTAGAAACCTCCAGCCTCGACAATCTACAACTAACGGAAGGAAGCATAAGGAAAACTATTACCGCTGTACACACAATGGCCAGGATAAACAGAAGTATATATCGGGTGCCGTGCATACTGTTAATTACTTTAAGTCTTTTTCTCATGCCCTGCTTTAGAGAATTCAAAAATTTACCTCATCTTTATTCTGCTATCTCCATATTTATTCTGCTATCTTATTCTTATTATTTTATACATTTTAAAAACAATGTCCAAAATTTATCATATCTTAGGTAGCATTTCTTTTCAGTGATAGAAAAAAATACTGGATCAGGCTTAAGTGTTTCGAAAACAGTTTGAATGCTAAGAGTATGGTTCCTCTTAAGAGAGAAGAGCGAAGCCTGATTTCTGGAAACTTATCTTTATCAATATCATAGAATTTGAAATGCTCCTCATATCTTATCTATCTTATTTATTAAGGTTAGACTTTGCTATTTGTGCAATATTTATTCCCATGTTACATTTTGAAATTCAACTAGAGATGAGCTTGGTCAGCTGTTATTCTTGCTATATTAGTTCCCAGGGCTCAGGGAAAATTGTGCTTGTAGCAAAATGCTCAGTAAAACTTGGATAGACAGTCAGTTCAAGATACCTTATATCACACGCAATTTTCTCGGCAAGTTCCCTTTCCTTCTTAGAAATCAGGACCATTCTCGCGCCCACTCCTGCTGCATTTCCTACCTGGGTTATTTTTCTTAATGAAACTCTGGGGAACATTCCAATATTGATTACATTTTTGGGATCAATATAAGAACCAAATGCACCTGCAATTATTATTCTATCAATTTTCTCAAAACCGATACCGGCATCTTCCAGAAGAACCTCTATGCCTGTTCTTATAGCACTTTTCGCAAGCTGTATCTCTACAATGTCCCTCTGATTTATAGAAACATATTTATCATCACACCTATCATTATACCTGCCATATTCAGTCTTCTGTCTCGTCTCACCTATCCCATTTACACCATCTTTTTGTATTCGCTCATTATTTCTCTTTTGCATATAAAATTCTGGAGTCAGTATATACTGGTAGTTCCCATGTCTATCTCTATATAAACACTTCTTTTCGGGTTTAAACTTTCCCCACCTATCTATTATCCCAGCCTTTAATAACTCGGCTATAGAGTCAAGAATTCCAGAGCCACAAATTCCTACAGGTTCTCTATCATCTATAGTTTGAATCACAGGTACACAGGTCTCAGGGTCAATTACAACCCTCTCTATTGCTCCAGGAGCTGCTCTCATTCCATATTTTATATGGGCACCCTCAAAGGCAGGACCTGAAGCAGTGGAAACACTGACTATGCCCTTTCTACTTTTAAGGGCAATCTCGGTGTTGGTCCCTATATCTATTCCCATACAGTTTCCTTCCTGCTCGTAAAGTCTTGTAGCTAGAATCATAGCCAGGTGGTCTGAACCCACAAAACCAGCTATTGGTGGAAGCATGTATACATAGCCACCAGGTGATATAGCAACCCCGATTTCTCTTGCTTTTAAGTGAATAGCTTCACTGGTCAGGGGTAAAAAAGGCGAAAGTGCAAGCTGTTTCACAGGCAAGCCTAGAAAGAGGTGATGCATAGCAGTGTTTCCCACTACCGTCATTTCCAATATTTCATTTGAAGAAAGTCTATTTTTCTTACACAGACCATCCACAGCCTCGTTTATAGACTGAACTACCAAACTCTGAGCCCTTTTAAGGTTGTCTTCATCCTGCATAGCGTAGCCAAGTCTGCTCATCACATCTTCGCCGAACCTTATCTGAGGATTTGTTACACCTATCCTGTCCACAGTTTTTCCCTTTAATAAATCCACAAGAAAGATGGCTATTTTGGTGGTGCCAAGATCCACAGCTATACCATAACTACTTTTGGTTCTATTCCCACCCTCTATAAAAATTATCTCATTTCCAGAAGAGTTCTCTCTCAAAGTAGCTGTGATTTTCCATTTATTGTCTCTTATGACAGTGGGCATTTGGGTCAAAACTTTAAAATCTATAGTTCTGGCATCCACACTATATTCTTTTCTAAGACACTCATTTATCCTGGTAAAGTCAGACTTTGTATCTTTCAGAGTTGCTTCCTCTAAACCTAGAAAATATTTTTTACAGACAGGACTAATTTCAATATCTAACTCTTCTCCCTCCACCTGGAGTTTCTGTTCTTCACTTAAAGATGAGGAAGGTATATATATAGAAAGATCCTTATGAAATGTCTGCTGACAGGCAAGTCTCACACCACGTTTTATTTCATCACTGGTTAAAATTTTCTTTTCCTGCTCACTGGGAGGGAACTCTCCGTCATCAAGGATAATTATCCTGCACTTTCCACATATACCCTTTCCTCCACATACGGACTTTATTCCTATACCCGAATTAACAATAGCATCAAGGCCGTTTACTGGTTGCTTAAGAAAGATTCTTCTACCGATTGGTTCTATCTCAACTTTAATCTTCTTTTCTGGCATTTTTATCTTTGCCTTTCCATTTTTCATCATTTTTCATTTAACTAATAAAATTCCTGCTGAGTAATTTCAACATTTAAAAAACGTTAATTTTTCGAGCATGATCTTCCTAAATTTTCAAGTTTTTAACAAATTATGGTAGCATTTCTTTTTCCGTGATTGAAAACAAACTACTGGATCAGGCTTGGTGTTTCGAAAACTGCATGAAGGCAAAGTGGGCATGAATTCTCTTAAGAGAGGGAAGCAAAGCCTGATCCTTTAAAGATTCACCCTTTTTTCTATCACGGAATTGGAAATGCTTCCACAAATTATTCAGCAAGAACTAATAAATTTTTCTTAAAAATCATATCTTAATTATAATATCTATATCCCTTCCTTTATCGGAATTACGTAGGGTCCATCAGGGATGACAGTTATTCTAGCATCGCTCCCGTATTTCTTAAGCCCAATCTCAATTGCTTCATCAACAGAACTTACTACCTTTAGGGTACTTGAAGGTATAAGATGACTATACTTGCTGGTGCCAACTCCCTTGCTGAATAGATATATCTCAGCTTTTTTTCTTGCCTTTACAAGCTCCTCAAATTCCCACTGGTCAATCTTAAAAAAACCAGGACTTGAAATCTTCTCTATAAAACCTTCCAAATCCCTTTCTTCAATCAAAAGCTCGGTAAATTCTTCACTTCCAATTCCTTCAGGGCATCTGGAAGCAATTATAATCATCCCCCCTTGCCTGACAGCGGGTATTGCTCCCACCATGCCTTTAACCGTCTGGTATAAATTGATGTCAAGCGGATAACCTCCACCGGATGTCAGCACTATGTCAGCTTCCTCTCTTATCTCATAACAGCTACTCTCTCTGCAAAATCTTGCTCCTTCATAAAAAGCTTTTTCAAGATCACCGCTAAACACTCGAGTAATTTCTTTATTTTTATCTATAGTAACATTTACTATAAAGTCCACACCTGCCATTCTGGCAATCTCTGTGGATTCTTCATGGAAGGGATTACCCTCAAGAATAATATTGGTCGCATTTGGGGACTCAAGAATCTGTGGACCATGGAAATGCCTAAACATATCCATATAGCTTATGCCTGGACACACTGATTTCCTTCCACCTGAAAATCCAGCCATAAAATGAGGCTCTATAAGACCAGTTAATATTTTAAAATCAGAGTTAAGATATATCCTATTTAGTATTACAGGTGTTCCCCTTTTAGTATTGCCAATGTACTTACAGCTCTCCATATCCCTGGCGTTATGATTTATAATTCTATACTTCTGGGCTATCTCTTTACCTACAAGTATTTCTAATTCTTTACCCTCATTGGGTCTGTGGAGGCCAGTCGCAATAAGTATGGTAATCTGCTCTCTGGCAATTCCGCAGGACTCAAGCTCACTCAGTAGCACTTCAAGTATTAGCTTTGTTGGAACTGCTCTAGTAATATCA
>JACIXO010000098.1 GCA_014360385.1 Actinomycetota bacterium
CCTCCAGAGCCTCTCCACGTCGCCCGGCAGGGACATTAGCAGTAAATGAAGATTTTGTAGAACCAACAATTGAGGCTATTAAAAAAGGGGCTTACACAGGGAATATAGGAGATGGAAAAATATTTGTCCTTGATCTTCCCCGCTGCATCAGAATAAGAACAGGCGAGGAGGGTGAAAATGCAATAGGATAAAATAGGATAATTTAGTTAAAAAATGGTAAAATACCAATCATATAGCAATCAGGAAGGAGAAAGATATGGAAAACAATGACAAAATGAAGGAATATGTTTTAAAAAAGGCCTATGATAACAACATCAAGTTCATAAGGCTCTGGTTCACCGATGTTCAAGGTTTCTTGAAAAGCTTTTCCATCACTATTGAAGAGCTGGAGGGAGCTCTGGAAGAGGGAATGGGATTTGATGGTTCATCAATCGAAGGATACTCCAGAATAGAAGAAAGTGACATGATAGCAATGCCTGACCCAAACACTTTCCAGATTCTTCCCTGGAGCCCTGCTGAAAAAGGAGTAGCCAGGATGTTCTGTGATATATTAGAACCAAACGGCTCCCATTTTGAAGGAGACCCGAGATGGGTTTTGAGAAAAACTCTGGCCAAAGCAAAAGAAATGGGATATACCTTTTATGTGGGCCCCGAGCTGGAGTATTTCTATTTCAAATCAGATAAAGGAATACCTGAGATTCTGGATAAAGGCGGTTACTTCGATCTAACACCGCTGGATGCTGCAACTTCTCTAAGAAGAGATACTATACTATACCTCGAATCTATGGGGATAGGAGTAGAATATTCTCATCATGAAGTAGCCCCATCACAACATGAAATTGACTTAAGATATACTGATGCCTTAACTATGGCAGATAACGCAATGACCTATAGATTAGTAGTGAAAGAGGTGGCTTTAAGACATGGCGTTTATGCTACTTTTATGCCAAAACCAATCTTCGGAGTAAATGGCAGTGGCATGCATACCCACCAATCACTATTTAAGGGAGACAAAAATGTATTCTTTGATCCCAACGACGAATATAACCTCTCAGATATCGGGAAATACTATATTGCAGGCCTTCTGAAACACTGTAAAGAAATAGTAGCAATAACAAATCAGTGGGTAAATTCTTACAAGAGGCTTGTTCCTGGCTATGAAGCCCCTGTATACATATCGTGGGCAAGAAGAAATAGGTCCACTCTGGTAAGAGTGCCAATGTATAAACCAGGGAAGGAAAAATCCACAAGGATAGAATTTAGGTGCCCTGACCCGGCCTGTAATCCCTACCTCGCATTCAGCGTGATGCTAGCAGCAGGGCTTGAGGGCATAAAAAACAAGTATGAGTTACCAGAGCCTATAGAAGAAAACATATTCGAAATGGATGTCAAGAAAAGAGAAGAGGCGGGTATAGAAACTCTCCCTGATAATCTCTATGAAGCTGTAAAATATATGGAAAATAGCAAACTTGTCAGAGAAACTCTTGGAGATCATATCTTCTTTAAATTTATTGAGAACAAGAAAGTTGAGTGGGAAAGATACAGGACCCATGTGTCACAATATGAACTTGATACTTATCTATCTATTCTGTAAATTCCATAAATTCTATGACTTGTGTTATCTAATATAGCCATTATATAACTACTTATCCAATAAGAGGTATGAGATAGACAAAATAAAATATAAATTAAAATAAAATTAAAAGAAAGGCTGGGGAGAGTAGAAAGGTCATCACAACTAGGAAATAAGAGACAAAAGAAAACCTAAGCCGATGCAGAAGGCTCCTGCAAAAACCATCTTTATTCCACTTATTATCAGGCTAGTTTTTGAGACTCTCCCCAGAAAAAGACCTATCTCAAACAATATTAAAAAGGCAAGGAAAAACCCAATATAATAACAAACATTTATAGGCAAAAATCCCGCAAAGAAAAAGGGAAAGAGAGGGATAAATGCTGTTATCACAGGGAATACACCATTTGCGATAGCGATCGTTACAGAAGCAAACTTCTGAGCGCTTGAAATAACTGTATGGCTTAAGTCATGAAGAGTTGATTTTTCAAGGTCATCCAGTTCTTTTTTTCTCTCAGCGCTCTCGCTAAAGTAGGCACTCCAGACACCTGAAACTCCCAATGATATACACACGGCAGCTCCAGCAACAATAATATGAACAGGGTCTCTAACCTCTATAATATAGTTCCCAATAAGAACACCTATGATGGTTATTACTCCATCAAAACCATTTAATGCAAAGTATCTTCTAATTATGCTCGTTATACCAGCAATCCTGTTATAAGTCTTTACTTTAGATATGTAGGTTGATATCTTTTCCTTAAACCGCTCAATCATTTATTATAGGTTTGACCACCCCCTTACATTCACACTCTGGATTTTACTTTAAGCTCAACGTCTTTGAACATTCCTGCATTTTCCTTTAAGTACCTTAGTGTATTTACCACTATGGGAACAAAGTTCATTATCTTGTAAGCATCCATATCCCTGCATATCCCATTCTCATAAAGTTTTTGTTTATCCCTCTCCACTATCTTGTAAACCAGGTCAGCATTTAATGTGGACTTACTTAAAATCCTATCTATAGTGACAAACCAGGAGAGAAGCTCCTGATTTCTGGTTATTTTCTGAATAACGTCAAATAGATTAACAAGGTCATCTCTATTTAAGATTACATTCAAACCCTTTTCTTCCATTTCTAACTCCCACTCCTTTCATTCTTCAGGTGCCACTCCTTTAGCACGAACATCGCAATTCCTCTTCCCTTTTCTCTCCCCACTCCTCTTCGCGCTCTTTATTTTATCCGACATTTGTTTCATAATCAATACGCCGAATTTCCTCAATCGGAAAGAGTAAATTTGGATGTTGCCATAAAAATTTAAAATCAATATAATAAGCTCGACTCTATAAAATTCACAACCGTAGAATACCCTTATGGGTAAGAGCTTCCCTCCTCAGAACCAAAAAGAAATAGCGAAAGGACAAGAGAGAATGGCACTTATTAATCTTAAAGACCTTCTGACTCACGCGAGGAAGAATAAATATGCAGTTGGCGCTTTCAACATAACAAACTTAAGCCTTGTAGAATATCTTATAGATGCAGCTTTAGAAGAAAGATCTCCAATAATTCTGCAGGTTGCAGAAGTTCATTTCAGGTATCTCAACCTTGAGGAAATTGCTCCATTTATAATAAGCTCGGCAAAGAAGGTAAATATTCCTGTATGTGTCCATCTTGACCATGGCGAGAGCTTAAAGACAATTGTAAGAGCAATTAGATCGGGCTTCACCTCTGTAATGTTTGATGGAAGCAAATATCCCCTTGAAGAAAACATAAAACTTACTAAAGAAATAACAAGAATAGCCCATAGTGTTGGAGTAAGTGTTGAGGGAGAAATAGGATATGTGGGAGGAGAAGCTATTGGAGAAAGAGCACCAGTAGCCCATACTCCTCAGAAAGAACTTTTTACCAAGGTGGAAGAGGCTGTCAGATTCTGGCAAGAAACAGATGTAGATGCACTCGCAATCGCTATAGGAAATGTTCATGGCTTTTATAAAGGAAGGCCCGAGCTGGACTTTGAAAGGCTTGCCCAGATAAGGGATGCTCTGAATATCCCCCTAGTTTTGCATGGAGGTTCTGGAATTCCGGATGAAGACTTTAGGAAAGCTATATCGCTTGGGATATGTAAGATTAACTTTTACACAGAAATGTCCAGGTCCGCTGTCGACAGGATTCGCCAGTATCTCTCCGAAAACCCAGAAATTAGTAGCTTTCCAGACGTAGTAAGAAAGGGTCTTGAAGAAGCAAAAAATGTCGTAAAACAAAGGCTCCAGGTATTCGGGAGCAGTAATGTCTGTGCCCCTGAGAAAACACTTTGCATCACGTGTTCAAAAGATGGTTGTGGAATAGAAGATCCCAGGCTAAAGCCAGGAACTAAAACTATACTATATGAAGAGCTGGTAGAAAAAATATCGCGGGAGGTAATCTCAAATCTTCTACATCAGAAAACGTAAAAATAAAAAAATAAAAAGCCCAATGACAGTGATCACTACCAGGCTGCTAGGGAACTTAGTCTTTGAACTTTAGCTTTGTCTAGCTTATACCTTATTGTTACACTCTTTTTGCATAAATTTTTCTCGCATTCTTTGCCTTTAATTCTCCTCCACTTTTTCTTGCTGATTTGATTTACTGAGATTTTAGTGCGCAGTCTTCTGGAAATTTGTGCAACATTTCAATGTTTCCTGGAGAGTATAAGATAAAATAGTCTATTTAATCGATTGACAAACTAATAAATTGGTAATATTATACTTAAAACCCTGTAACAAAGCTCTTTAAAAAACTAAGAGAAGGCATAGTATAGTACAAAAAGTAAGGGTGTATCGTAAGCTTAGCAGTGGATATTTAAAAGCACAGCTTTCACAAATTCAGCCAAGAGGTTACATTAATAGTAAGTACAGACTACAGCAAATAGAAAAATGAGCAACAAACTAAAAAGTAGAGAAAGTTCAGAGAACGCAAGGATACCAGATGATAGTGTGGGAATAGTCAAGACCAAATACTTTAAGTTTGCAGAACCCCCAAACGAGCTTGTGCTCTCTAGCGGAGAAAGGCTGGGTCCTATAACTATTGCCTATGAAACCTATGGAAGATTAAACGAAAACAAGACCAATGCCATCTTAATATTTCATGCACTCTCTGGAGATGCCCACGCAGCAGGCTATCATTCATTAGATGACTCGAAACCTGGATGGTGGGATATCATGATAGGGCCTGGAAAGCCATTTGACACCAATAAGTATTTTGTTATATGTTCTAACGTAATTGGTGGATGCAAAGGTTCAACAGGGCCTTCTTCCATTAACCCAAAGACCGGGAAACCCTATGGAACCTCGTTTCCTGCTCTCACCATCCTGGATATGATTAGACCCCAGAAAAAACTGATAGAATACCTGGATATAAAAAAACTTCTAAGTATCGCAGGGGGGATCGATGGGTGGGATGCAGGCTCTCCAGTGGATAGTTACATACCCTGACTCTACCAGTAGCGCCATACTTATAGCCACCTCCCCTACTCATACTGCTCAGGCTATTGCTTTTAATAGTGTAGGTAGATACGCAATCATAACAGACCCTAACTGGAATGATGGAAACTACTATGGAAAGAAAGGTCCTGACACCGGGCTATCCCTTGCAAGAATGATTGGTCATATAACCTACCTTAGCGAGGAATCTATGCATCAGAAATTTGGGAGAAGAACCATTAAACAAAAAAACCAGAATGGACTTGATTTTGTTAAGGAATTTGAGGTGGAAAACTACCTCCAGTACAAAGGGGAGAGCTTTATAAAGAGGTTCGACGCCAATTCATACCTTTACATAACTAAAGCTATTGACTGCTTTGACATACAAAGTGGTAAAAAGAGTCTAACAGAAGCCCTAAAGGATGTTAAAGCAAAATGCCTGGTAATATCATTCACCTCTGATTGGCTTTACCCCAAAGAGCAGTCATTAAGAATTGTGAAAGCTCTTAAGACAAATGGCGTAGACACTACTTACTGTAATCTCGAATCAAACTATGGTCATGATGCGTTTTTGATCGATGATCCCAAGTTAAAGAAGGTGATAGCCGGCTTTCTAAGTTCTATGGATGAGTTAACGAAAAAATAAATAGTCCAATAGGCCAAAAAGAAAATTAGTCAAATTAGCAAAATCCTGGTCAAGAACACAAAAGGAAAATAGA
>JACIXO010000099.1 GCA_014360385.1 Actinomycetota bacterium
AACGGTTATTACTTTTTATTTTATTTTAGTGGTAACGGCATAATTTTTACAGATATAAATAGGGTAAGCAATATAAACGACAGGGTATTGAGACATCTTATTGTAGCAAGAAGTGATAAAAACAAAATTTTTGCTTAAATTCTTTCCTTGAGGGTGAGGTTAAAATGGCTTTTGGTGTCAACACAATTTCAATTCTAGGCAATCTAACAAGAGACCCTGAACTAAGATTTACTCCTAATGGTACGCCAGTGGCGAGCTTTGGTATAGCAGTGAATCGGAGGGTTCAGGACAGGAAGACTGGTGAATGGGTTAATGATGTTGACTTCTTTAATGTAATTGCATGGTTTAAACTTGCTGAAAATTGTGCTGAAAGTTTATCAAAGGGCGATAGAGTTTTGGTGACAGGAAGGCTTTCACAGAGGAGTTGGGAGGATAAGGATGGTCAGAAAAAGTCAGTTGTAGAAATAATAGCTAGCGTGGTGGCTCCAAGTCTTGAGTTTGCTTCCTGCAAGATAGAAAGGAATCCTAGGATAAGTCCCGATGAGCTTCAGAAGAGCGCAGAATTTGATGAAGAACTGGAAATTTCGGACGAAGACATTCCTTTTTAATTTTTTTAGGAAGTCTTCTCTGGATAGGTTTAAAGTGCATAATTGTCTCTCTCCTGCGGTCAGATTTTTGTAAAAGTGTAAGATTTGCAATCTTAGAATAATAAATAAAATAGAGAATAAGAATATCAATATAAATAGATAGATTTATATGGAAAGGGTGTGGTTTGGTTGGCAAATAAGAAAAAGACAAAAGGGAATGATGTGAAGGGGATAACTTTACCGGGTTTGACTCGAAGGAAGAAAGTTTGCTATTTTTGCAGAGAAAATATTAGTTATATTGACTACAAAGATGTTCCTCTTCTGAAAAAGTTTATATCTGATAGGGGTAAAATAAGGCCGAGAAGGTCAACTGGCAATTGTGTACAGCACCAGAGAAGGGTAGCGTTGGCTATCAAAAGAGCAAGAGAGATGGCCCTTTTGCCTTATGTTATTAGATAGGTTTATAGGATGATGCTGTTAGAGGGCTTTAGAAAAATCTGCAAGCTTGAGAGATGAACTAAATAGGAGGAGAAATTGAAAGTAGTTTTAACTCAGGATTTTGAAAAGCTTGGAAGTCTTGGGGATGTGGTTAATGTCAAAGATGGGTATGCTAAGAATTTCTTAATACCCAATAAAATAGCCCTGCCTGCAACTAAAGGTAATTTAAAGCAGGTTGAGATTATCAAGAGGTCTGTTACAAAAAGAGAGGCAAGGAACATAAAGGAAGCCCAGGAGATTGCTGAGAGATTGAAAGATCTTACCCTTGTTTTTAAGGTAAGAGCGAGTCAGGACGGGAAGCTTTATGGTTCGGTAACTTCCAAGGACATAGCAGATAAAATTCTTGAGGAAAGAAAAGTGGAAGTTGATAAGAAGAAAATAGAACTTGAAGACCACATTAAGGAACTTGGCGAGTATGAGATAGAGATAAAACTGTATAAAGGAATTAATAGCAGTGTAAGAGTAGTGATAGAGAGTGAAATGGCAGAAGGTGAAGGTGTGGAAAGCGAAAAGGATAGGAGTGACAGAAAAAAGCTTGATGATATGGGAGAAAGCCAGGGCAGGGAAGTTGAAGACCTGGAAACCGAGTAAAGTTTCAGATAACAGCGGAGCAATTGATAAATCATGCAGCAGAGTCAATTTAAAAAAGAAAGTGAGCTCACCCCACTTAGCACCAGCAAGTTAGAAAGAATACCTCCTTATAACATTGAAGCCGAAGAGTCTGTATTGGGTTCTATGCTGATTTCTAGAGAGGCGATTATTTCTACTATTGAAATTATTAGTGAAGAAGATTTTTACAGAAAGTCGAACCAAGAAGTATTTAAAGCGATAGTAGAGCTTTATTCTAGAGGAGAACCTGTAGATCCTATCACGGTTGCAGATTGGCTTAATAAAAAAGGAGTGCTGGAGGAAATAGGGGGCAAGACTTTCATACATTCCCTGATAAGCGGTATTCCTCTGGCATCTAATGCTGAGTATTATGCTGAAATTGTAAAACACCATTCAATTTTGAGAAAACTTATCTACGCTGCTACGAAAATTGCCACCATGGGCTATGAGATTCCTGACGATCTTTTTGCTGCTGTAGATAAAGCTCAGCAGCTAATTTTTGATATATTCCAGGATTTAAATTCAGGTAGCAGGAGCAGCAAATTTGCCTCCATAAAGGATATTCTTTCTGAGGTTTATGAACAGGTGGAGAACCTGTATGAGAAAAAATCTATTGTTACAGGTGTTCCCACTGGATATATAGATTTTGACAGAAAAACGTCAGGACTTCAAAACTCTGATTTAATTGTGATAGCGGCAAGGCCAGGGATGGGCAAAACCTCATTTGTTCTTGGTATAGCTAAACATGTTTCCCTGGAAGAAGGGCTTCCGGTCGCTATTTTCTCCCTTGAAATGTCTAAACAGCAGGTTGCCCAGAGGCTATTATGTGCCGAGGCGAGAATAGATTTGCAGAGACTCAGATCCGGTAACTTGAGAGATGACGAATGGCCCAAGCTTGCAAGAGCCATTGAAAAGCTGGCTGAAAGCAAAATATACATTGACGATACTGCCTTTTTGACTGTAATGGATTTGAGGTCGAGGGCCAGAATGCTTGTTAGCTCTTATGGTATAAAGCTTTTGATTGTTGATTACTTACAGCTCATGCAGTCGGGTAGCAGTTACAGAGAAAATAGAGTTCTTGAAATAGCAGATATATCGAGAAGCTTGAAGAGTCTTGCCAAGGAATTAAAAATACCTGTTGTTGCAGTATCTCAATTATCGAGAGAGGTTGAGAAGAGAGAAAACAAAAGACCTGTACTGGCAGATTTGAGGGAGTCAGGTGCAATTGAACAGGATGCAGATTTGGTAGTTTTTATTTATAGAGATGAGTATTATGATGAAAACAGTCAGGACAGAGGGAAAGCTGAAGTAATAATAGCCAAGCATAGAAATGGTCCTACAGGAAAAACAAATCTTAAATTTTTTAAGGAATATGCATTATTTTTAAACTTAAGCGAAGCTTATGAAGATGTAAGCTAATGTAAGTTAGGAGTGTGATTCAATTGCCAGGCATAGTAGTGGTAGGCACGCAGTGGGGAGATGAGGGAAAGGGACGAATAACAGATTTGTTGGCCAGCCAGGCTGATATGGTGGTAAGATATCAGGGTGGTGATAATGCAGGTCACACTGTGGTTCTGGATGGTGTTAAGTTTAAGCTCCACCTCATACCTTCTGGGATACTTTACCCCAATGTTATGTGTGTGATTGCAAATGGAGTAGTTATAAATCCAGAAGTACTGATTGAGGAGTTAACTAATCTTGAAAACAAAGGTGTAAGTACAAAGAATTTAAGGATAAGTTGCAATGCTCATCTTGTGATGCCATATCATATAGTGCTAGATAAGGCTGGGGAATACAGGCTTGGTAAATCCAAAATTGGTACTACTCATAAAGGCATAGGTCCTGCTTATGCTGACAAGGCTGCAAGATCTGGGATAAGAACACAGGATTTGCTGGACCTTAAGATATTTAGAACCAAGTTAGAGGAAATTCTTAAATTCAAGAATGCTGTGATTGAGAAGGTATATGAACTTGAGCCCCTGGATCTGGAAGTAATCTTTAATAAGTATAAGGACTATGCAGATATAATTGGAAAGTATATAGTGGATACTTCATTTTTGATTAATAAGAGCCTGGATGAGAACAAAAGAGTATTGTTTGAAGGTGCTCAGGGAACACTTCTGGATATTGATCATGGAACTTATCCCTATGTGACTTCTTCATCTACCATTTCGGGAGGAGTTTGTGTTGGTGCTGGAGTTGGTCCAGGCAGGTTGGATGAAGTAATAGGTGTAGCCAAAGCTTATACTACCCGAGTTGGTTCAGGTCCTTTCCCTACTGAGGAAGTAAGTAAAATAGGTGATTATTTACGAGAAAAGGGATTTGAATATGGAACAACCACTGGAAGGCCCAGAAGATGTGGATGGTTTGATAGTGTTATATTGAGATATTCAGCGATGATAAATTCTCTTGATAGTATTGCGATAACTAAGCTGGATGTATTAAGTGGTCTTGACAGCATAAAAATATGTGTTGGTTATAAGTATAAAGATCATGTGTTTTATGACCTTCCTCCTCACCAGAGTATCATACACAAATGTGAACCTATATACCAGGAACTCAAGGGTTGGAATAGGGATATAAGTAGCCTTAAAAGCTTTAAAGATCTACCAGAGGAGACCCAGAACTACATAAATAGGATTGAAGAACTGGTTAAGGTTCCGGTCTCTATGATTAGTGTGGGAGCTGAAAGAAGCCAGATAATAATAAAAGACGAGGCCTTGAAGCAAAGGTTGTTTGAACGTCATATGAGGTCTACTCTTATTGTGTAAAGATTATTATTCATAGATGTCCTATTCTTAACTTTGTAAATGCCCGATGGTAATTAAAACCAGACACATTTTACCCAGATATAAGTTAAGTAAAAGTTAGAGTTTGGCCCAGGTGCAGCGAGAAGATTAAATGTTGGACAATAGAGGAGAGGCATAATGAAAGTAATGGTAATAGGAAGCGGTGCTAGAGAGCACTGTCTTGTGTGGAAGATCTCCAGAAGTAGCTATGTAGATAAAATATATGCAGTTCCTGGAAATGCTGGAATTAGCGAAATTGCTGAGTGTGTGGATTTGGGTATAGGTAAGGATAGCTTTAATGATTTAGTAAATTTTGCTGAGGATAAGAAAATAGACTTAACAGTTGTTGGACCCGAAGCTCCTCTTGTGGATGGGATAGTGGACTTTTTTACTGAGAGAGGTTTTAAGATTTTCGGTCCTACTAGAGATGCAGCCATGCTTGAAGGTAGTAAAGTATTTACTAAAAGGCTTCTCCAGAAGTATAAAATTCCTACTCCAGACGGAGTTGTTTTTGGGAAAGAGGAATACGAAGATGCTTTAAGCTATGTAGAAAGCATTTCAGATGAGTCTTTCCCTGTGGTAGTGAAAGCAGATGGCCTTGCTGCAGGTAAAGGAGTTGTTATTGCAGAAGACAGAGAAAAAGCAATAGAAGCTATCAGGAACTGTTTTGTTAAGAAGATATTTGGGGACTCGGGATCCAGGATAATAATAGAGGAATTTTTGGTCGGGTTTGAGGTTTCAATTCTTTGTTTATGTGATGGTGAAACCATCATCCCCATGGCTTTAGCTCAGGATTACAAAAGAATTTACGAGGGTGACAGAGGCAAGAATACGGGAGGAATGGGTAGCTACAGTCCTGTTCCCTCAGTAACCCATGAGGTGTATGAGAGAATTTTAAACGAGATAATATATCCCACTTATAGGGCGATAAAAGAGGAGGGGATTTGTTATAAAGGGATACTTTATGGAGGTTTACTTATAAGCGATGGTAAACCCTATCTACTGGAATATAATTGCAGGTTTGGTGACCCTGAAACTCAGGCTATTTTACCGAGGCTCGAAGATGACTTAGTACCTCTTCTTTTAGCCTGTGTTTATGGAGAGTTGAATGAAAGAAGTATTAGCTGGGACAACCAGAAGTGTGTATGC